>CALJVI010000263.1 GCA_937974575.1 uncultured Saprospiraceae bacterium
GTAAGCTCTAGCGATATAGTAAAAGGCTTCGAATACGAACCCGATACTTATGCACTACTTACAGCGGACGAACTCAAGGCCGTCAAGCTCAAATCTACTAGAGCTATCGACATCGAAGCTTTTGTAAATCAAGACGAAGTACACCCCAGCCGATATGAAAATGTATACTTTGTAGGACCAGAAGGGGACATTGCGAAAAAGACTTTTGCCCTACTTTGCAAGACTCTATCCGATACAGGCAAAGCTGGTATTGGAAGAATCATTCTGCGAGATAGAGAGGACGTAGTCATGATCACTCCGCATGAGAATGCACTCATTATGTATAAATTGCGATATCCCTATGAAATAAGGAGCATAGAAAATGTACCTGATACTGAAGTATTGGACACTCCTGATGAGGGACAACTTAAACTTGCAAAACAACTCGTAGAGACCTTATCCACCTCATTTGATAAGATAGATTTTGAAGATCGATATAGAGATGCACTTATTGAATTGGTAGAACAAAAAGTAGAAGGCAAACAAGTAGTTAGCCTTGACGAAGAAGAGCAGGAGAGGCCAGTAGTTGATATCATGGATGCCCTCAAAAAGTCAATCGAAGAATCTAAAAAGAAGACTGCATAGTGCTGCAAATACTGAGTTGGAATATACAGCAAGGTGGAGGATCACGTATCAAAGAGATACTTAGTTTTATACAGAAAAGCACTGCTCAAATAGTTGTGCTTTCTGAGTTTAGAAACAATCGATCAGGTAGTCTGATTAGGGCCAAATTACTAGATCAAGGATTTGGATTCCAGTTCGTTAGTTTGAATGCATCAGATACAAATTCAGTACTCATAGCTTCAAAACTTCCCTGCAATTCAAGACTATTTGTGGATCGAAAGATTCCTTTCGATCATTCCATCATTGGAGTTGAGTTTCCTGCATTTCGATGTTATGGCGTATACTTACCACACAAAAAAAAGCACAGCTTGTTTGATGTCTTGCAGGAAGAATTAGAAGGCGAAAAACCAGCACTACTGATGGGCGATTTCAATACAGGCTTCAACCGAATAGATCAAAAAGGAGATAGCTTTTGGTATACTTCAGAGCTCAAGCGCTTGGAGGATATTAAAATGAAAGATGCTTTCAGACATGTGCATGGCGATGTAGAAGTTTACTCCTGGTATTCACATCAAGGCAATGGGTATAGATACGATCATGTATATGCACACGAAGATTTACTGCCTTTGATCAAAGAATGTGACTATATACATGCCCCTAGAGAACAAAAAATCAGTGATCATTCTCCCATGATCATTAAGTTTTGATTTTTTCTTGAAACTAACTTATGGACTAAACACAAGGCCATTAATTCATAACACATGTCCCTTTTTTGTAATAGAATTCAATTGACTAAATGCGACATTTCACAGTTTGAATGTGACGATAAAATAGTCTAGATTTGCATCACTAAAGATAATAAAGGAACAATTTTCTTACCCCCTTTTATCCCTCATTTAACCTAATTTTTACTAAATTTTGATCGCTTAGCGATTAACTGATTCCACTGCTTTTTTAGGTTGAATTAACCTCCCTATTTGTTGTGCATCTTGTGTAGCTTGGCCACTGTCGTTCAGTATGTCAAAAGCCTCCTTTGTCGTCATATCAGGATTGATTGACTTCATTATTCCTATTAGGCCAGCTACATAAGGTGTTGACATTGATGTCCCACTGAGCGCGCCATATTTATTATCGGGCAGAGTGGCATATATCTCTACACCTGGTGCAGACACAGCCATTTCTATATCTTCTGTCGTGTTTGAAAACTTAGCTTTATTCAATTTCTGATCTACAGCAGATACCGTTATGACTCCCGGAGTATTAGCAGGAGCAAATAACTTCGCATTGATATTACTGTTGCCAGCCGCCACGACTACGATGGCTCCTTTCTTATTGCAGTATTTTACCGCCTCGGTATATGCCTTCACCGCATTGTCATTTGTTCTTCCGCCGAGCGACATAGATATAACATCTGCGCCCGCATCAGCAGCTTCTAGCATCCCAGATATGATACCACTTTGTGAACCTCCGCCAAATCCAGAAAGTACTTTTATACCTGTGACCGATATGTATTTACCGTTAGGGCTCAAGCTCGCAATTCCCGTTTTATTATTGGTCACTGCCGCAGCAATTCCGGCGCAGTGCGTACCATGTCGATGCGTATCCGTGTCGTATTTTTTCTTTGTGCTTTTATAGTTTCCTTTCAGGTCTTCATGTTTTGCATCGACCCCCGTATCAAGTATGGCGATCAGTGCTTTCTTTGTAGGCTTCACTTTTTTTAGCGATGCATGCAAGGCAGGAAGATCGAGTTTGTCCAGTGCCCATTGTTGTTTTATATCAGGATCATTTACACCAAGATTTTTCTGGAGGAGGACACTTACTTCTGATTCCTCTTTAGGGATATTGACCAATTCATTTTCCTCTATATGGATCACTTCTGGCAAGTTGAGCAGCTGGCTTTTCATCGCTTCCCAGTCAGTAGGATCTGCTGGAGTATCTACGATCAAGTAATTGTCTAGGGTGGTCGCATTCACGTCCTGGGGATAAAACGCACGTCTCACAGGAAAATCAATTTCTTTCAAGAAGTTATCTATATCTACACCCTCTTTTATTTCTATCATGATCTCTCCATTTTCAGAAAGCGGTATGAGCGGTTTTTCTCTTTTCGAATCCCACTTCACAAACAAGATGGTGAAGGCTACTGTCATCGCTAAGCTGATGATCAGCGCGACGGGCTTTTGTTTAAACTGCTTGGTGAGCAAGGATACTACTCCCATAAATAGCAATTCAAAAATCAGCTTCGGTCCCTTAGCATCCATAGCAGCAGGTTGCCAAATGAAGCTGGCCACATATCCTACTATTGCCAGGTAGAACAAGGGCGCAAAGATCTTCCCGATCGCCTTATCTGAATAAAATTGCCACAAGATTAATGAGCTTGCCGCGGCCAAAAACAAGAGTGGATACATTCCCATCATGATCTATTATTTTTACTACCTACTCCACGAGCATATAGTCGATACTTCTAATATAACGTAAAAATAGCTGCAATAAGTCCCTCACAAGTTTTTTTTGGGTGTCCCTCGTCGTAATTTTTAGGATACTCATCGAAAACATAGACAATAGTAGCCTTTAAATAGGGTAGTGGATGACCGAAAATCGACGAGGCCAGGCTTTCCGCTTGTACTTCTCGTGTCTACTCCTGTACAATATAGTCCTCAGTTGTCTGCGAAAAGCAGCCTTCCTGACTCCTTATTGTACGAGTCGCAGCCATTTCGGCGTATCGCTTCTATCCTTGACACATATAGATCCACCCCAGTTACCTGGTTCAGAATGCACAGAATTACAGAATTCCCAAAATTAGGATCTTCCATAAAAGAGACCCTAGTTCTAATTAGGGAATTGCCCAATCTGCGTCGATCTGCTCAATCCGTGTCATCTGCGTTCTTCCGAGAGAGCGAAGAAAACTGTAAGAATCAGAATTTTCAGAATTAAAGAATTTTCAGGATTTTGATTTTGGTGAGATGGTGGTCTTTACTCTGATTAGAATATCTCTAAAAGTATTTGGATGTAAGCCTTCAATGCGCTTATATGTCTTTCTTACATGTCTTATATGTTTAACAGATCTAGAATGGCGAACAAGCTAATCTGCGTCGATCCGCTCAATCCGTGTAGTCAGTGTTTTACCGAAAGAGCGAAGAAAAAATAAAGGCATAGCGGATGAAAAGATTCATAGAAATAAATTTTTCACAAATTTGCACACCTTACATTCTTGGTCTGCGACTGCGTCGCTACAATCCTGTCACCCATCCTGGGTTCATATGAGGTGTCGTATGAATCCTATCACCCCTAGAAGAATCAGGGCAAATTTTCTGAGTTCAAAAAGAAATCTCTTCAATGCACTTATATGCCTTTCTTACATGTCTTATATGTTTAGCAGATCTAGAATGGAGAATTACCCAATCTGGGTCGATCCGCTCAATCCGTGTCGTCAGTGTTCTGCCGAAAGAGTACAGCAAAAAAGAGCAATAGCTTTAGGCGCTAAATCGCTCAATCAATTTGACCAACATATTATCACAGGCAGCCAGCTGATCCTTAGCAACAAACTCATTAGCTCTATGCGCTTGCGCAATATCACCAGGACCGCAGATCATAGTCTGAAAACCTGCTTCAGCAAACTGACCCGCCTCGGCAGCGTAGGACACTGTGCCTAACACTTGATTTTGGATCAAGGACAGAATTAA
>CALJVI010000264.1 GCA_937974575.1 uncultured Saprospiraceae bacterium
TGCAAAATTATGCACACTACAATCAGTCTTTAACGCATCCTCTTGGCTCCAACTTCATCGAGAGCGTATCTATTATAGAGTATAGAAATAAGCGCTTATTTGGCTCTCTAGAGCTCTTATTCGCCCAGCAGGGTCTTAATACCCCTGATGAGAATCTCGGGTCAGATATACTTATTTCGAATGCTACGCGTACTCGACAGTTCGATCACACCTTCCTCCAGGGGAATCTTGCGACTACAACATTCATAGACGCCAAAGTAGGGTACATCATCAATCCAAATTACAACTTAGTATTTCAAGTCGGAGTCACCAACCGCAATTATACAATAGAAAATCTGCCCTCTGCAGATAATAAAACCAATCACATCTACGTCGGTTTATCTACCGATCTGTTCCAATATTATTATGACTTTTAATCTCTAGAAAACCTAATCTCCACTGTGGTCAAAAGTATCCACAGCAGTCTCATAATCTAAATAGGGGACAATCCTTTCCCACTTTTCCTTTGTAAATATTTTCACTTTTGCAATCTCACGAGGGCTAGAAAACGGCCCGTGTTTTGATCTGTAATTGGTGATTACGTTCGCCTGTTTCCAAGTCAAATATGGATGCTTGGCCAGACTGTCTGTAAGAATAAAATTGATCGGAATCTTCTCCAAAGGAGAAGACGATTTTACAAACGGTATTACTTTTTGAAAAACAGAATCCGGAATTCCATACGTTTCTCCAACCTGAGAAACATCAAAAAATCCACCCAATTTACTTCGATATTTATTGATCATTTTCGCATATGTGGGTCCGATTCCATCGATGCGCTGCCACTCTTCTACCGTTGCTCTATTAATGTCAATTGACTTGTATGCAACAGTATCCACCCACTTTTTCCTGAAATCAAGCTTTTTGCTTCCTGCCTCTATACTGCTGTCTTCCAACGACTTAACCTTGTGTTTAGCAGTGCTTTTATGTTGCTTTATTTTAATAAAAGGAAGAAGCTTCTCAAATTGATCTTTGCGCAAACCATAAATTTTTGACAAATCACTTGGCTTTCTAAAGGCTCCTTTACTCCGAAATTTCAGCATCGTTTTTGCGACTCGCTGCGATATTCCAAGCCGTTTCAAATCCTTCTCACTGGCAGTATTTGGATCAAAATCAAACAGGGTAGGAGCAGCAGATTTCACCACTTTAGTCTTCGTACTTGGTTTTCGCTTTTGATTTTTATGTGTTGATTTCGGTTGATCAAAAACAATGTAATCTTTGACCCGTTCAATATCCAAACTGTCGATAGAGTAGACCTTTTCGAAGTCATTTATATTTCTAAACTTAGCTCCTGCTGAACGATACTTTAAAAATGTTTTTATTGCTCGACTCTTGAATCCCAATTTCAACATCTCCTCTTCTGTTACAAAATTTGGATTGAATTCAAACAAAGAAATTTTTGCCTCCGTAATTTCTTTTGAGTCTTCAAATGCTGCGTCAATTTCTGCAATTGCAGCAGAATAATCATAAGTCTCTACTCTAAAAAATTTGCAATAAAGATGGTAGCAATTTAGAAGCACAATCAGAGTCACTAAGACAAAAATTCCGTTGCGCTCCGCTCGAGTATATGTAAAAAAGGCATCCCTTAATTCTCTCCAAGATTTATATTCGTTAGCCATCTCAGCTAAAGATAATTTTTTGATTTGAAAAAACCAATGTTAATCCACCATTTCCAATGCCTTGCCATCTGAGAGGGTAGAGTAGATTAGATTTTATAACTGGTTTATTTATTTGGGCAAGACCCCATTCTGCACAGAAAAAGTGCAAATGGGGTCGGGCTTTTCGCTACTCCGTTTTCACTTCGGTCCTTCATGATTCCTAAGGTCATCATTGCGGACACCTCCTAAAGTCGGTTAGCTACTATCCCTCTTGCAAAAGAAGACCACTCTGTATACCAGCTCTTACACATATAAATAATAACAATTTGTTATTTTGCTGATATGTATTGCGCAGAGTGGATTATTGCACACAGAACAATATTTGGCCGGCTGGTATTCCACCTTGAAATCTTCGCCTGTTTGTGTTGTCGTTACTTAAAAGCCTAGTAATCAGGAAGGTTAACATATGAAACATATTGTTTAACTATAAGTCCTGATTTAAGCCCTATTTATGGCTCTTCTTATTTTTTCATTTATAAAGGCAAGTAATTCAACTAATTGCGATATAATCAATATGTTTACGTACATATAGCAGCAGATATAACTTATTTGTTGAGTATATTTGAAGAGAAAAGATTTTTATAAATCGTCTTCCCTTTAAGACTATTTAAATTTTTTTTAATCTTTAATACTTTAGTGTTTCTCAAAAACCTCTGTATATAATTGATATACAGGTGATAACATAGCTAATATTAACGTAAGCGACAACATAGATAGGGGCAATTGACAACATGAATAGGGTTAAATAACAACATGGATAGGGCTTTTAGACAACATAGACAGTTATTTAAAGACAACATGATTAGGAATGCACAGAGAAAACATGGACAAGATCTTAAATAACAACATGTACAG
>CALJVI010000265.1 GCA_937974575.1 uncultured Saprospiraceae bacterium
CCAGCTTCTGTCACAGATAAAATAGCCTCCGTACCCGACTGCACCTCTACACCATCCAAGTACCAAGTATAGTCATCAGACATGGACGAACTCGATAGTGTAATCGATTCTCCTGCACACAATTCTCTTTCTACCTGACCATCTATCTCCGACTCAGGAGTAGCAAACACTTCTACTACTACAACATCAGACTCCGCCGCACAACCCTGAGATTCTACGACTACAGCATAATCCCCAAAGTCACTTACTGTAAGTTCATTTGTAGACTCGGTGAGAACTGATCCATTTTGATACCAAGTATAGCTATCTGCTCCACTTGCTGCAGTTATGATTTCACTTTCGCCTTCACAGATAAAAACCACATCATCGAAATTCAACTCCGCATTTGGCAAGGCCAAAATCTCTACTGCTACTATACTAGAACTACCAACACAATTATTAGATACTGCCTCCAGATAATAAGCACCTTCCTCTACGATATCAATGTTCAATTCATTCGAGAAAGGCATTTCATTTCTATACCATTGATAAGTATCATAGGACAGGTCAAGATCAGTACTGTATTCATCCCCTTCACAAATAATAATTTGATCAGAAAAGTCAAAAGTTACGATAGGATTTTCATTCACCACAATCGTGATCTCCTGAGAAAAATTAGTACAGCCATTTTCTTCTACCATCAATTGATACACACCAGCCTCCATTGCATCTAAGCTAGACATAGTAGACACTTCTGCTCCATTCAACAACCATACATAGCCATCCACTTCCATAGGTGCTTCCAACAGTAGACGCTCCCCTTCACAAATAGTTTGGCTAGTGGACATATCCAAAGTCGCATTTGGTAAAGCACTTATTGATAGATTTATTTCTTGAGACAAGCTGGTACAACCATCCCCCTCTACTTGCAGTTGATATACTCCTGCTTCATTGGCTTCAATAGTTTGAGCATCAGAGATCTCTACTCCATTCAAAGTCCAAGTATAGCTGCTAGCTACTTCAGGAGCCTCCAGCAGGATACTAGATCCTTCACATATAGCTTGTTCATTTTCTGTGTCCAATGTAGCATTAGGTGCATCGTTAAACAACAAGCTCGTTTCTGCACTGGTGACTTTACATCCATCTGCGGAGCTCACTTCAACAGTATAAATTCCATTTGTATTTACCTCCAACATATTTTCATTCCCATCAATCAACATTCCATTCTGGAACCACTGATAATTGCTATACCCAGCAGCTTCTTCAAAAACATATGTTTCTCCATCACATAAAATAAAATTTTCAGGCATAGTAGTATTCACTGCGGGGATTTCTCCTTGAGTGACAACTACTGTATTGGATACACCAGGACAAATATAGTTGGTTGAAGAAAAGGAATACGCGCCTGGCACACTCACACTTAAGGTCGATTGATATTGACCAATGGCAGAACCATTTAATGACCATTCAAATTCAAATACATTCGTAACGGCATTTAGATCAATAGACTCATTTCCGCATAGTACAAATGAATCTGAATTTTGTATCTCCAAAATGGGCAACTCAATCACAGACACATTTGTCTGCAAGGGTGCCGTTGTGCAATTCCCATATTCCGCAACTACCGTATATACACCTGACTCCATAACAGTCAATCCAGAAGAATTGACACCGAGCTCTATTCCATCCTTTGACCAAGAGTACGAATCCGCTTGTCCAGTAGTCGTAATTTGCGCAGACTCGCCAGCACAAAATGTAAGCTCACTTGGACTCGACAATGAAATTTCTCTTTGCAAAGTCACCTCTAAATCATAAGATTCAGAAACACTGACACAGCCATTACTACTTATTTCTACCGTAAACATACCCGACTCCATCGCATCAAAATTCGCTTGAGTAGCACCATTTATGATTTGACCATCCCGATACCACTGATAGGTATCTCCCGATGCAGAAGCAGTCAAGGTGTTTACCTCTCCTTCACAAATTGCATTGCTATTGCTAGCCTGTATCTCATTATTTGGTAACGCATTAAAAACAAAATTTGCGGACTCCGTGACGGGCGCACAATAGTCACTAGATATACTCAAGGTATATTCACCAGACTCACTTACAATAAATGTATTTGCATCACTAGACTGCAACACCACTCCGTCCAATAACCATTCATATACATCAGCAACACTATTGGTTTCTAAGACAAAAGTTTCCCCTGCACATAGCGATACCGTTTCGCTTACATTTAATTCTACTATCGGAGGACCTACAAAATCTACTTGCGTTTCTTCCGACCTGATACTACAATCTCCATTTGAAATTTCGACAGAATAAGACCCAGCAATCATAACAGCATACGCTGCATCCGTTGCACCATCTATTGGACCTACAGCATCATACCATTGATAAGATTCTCCCATACCCACACTTTCTAAAAGAAGAGATTCCGTTTCGCACAAAATTTGATTTTCTGTAACATTCAATATCGCTTCAGGAGATTCCACCAAAGACACGACTACTTCCTCAGAGGTGATTTCACATCCCTCATTCGCCGCTGTCACAGTATAGATACCTGCTTCTTCCACACCGATCGTATTTACACCGCTCGCTATCGAGACACCATTCCTAAACCACTCATAACTGTCTGCACCTGCTGCGACTTGGATATCAACTCCTTCGCCAGTACAAATGGATACTTCACTTGGGACATTAAATTCTACACTGGGTACAGATCCATAAACGATCTCTATCGGATCCAAACTAAAAGAATGAGGCCCTTTGAAAACGACTGCTTGATAAGTCCCTTCTGTGGTAGCCGTTATTGTATTTGTATAATTGATTTCACTGCCATTCCTAAACCACTTTATAGTATGGCCATCTGTATTCACAGCAAGATCCACAGGCACTCCTGTTTCAAAACAAGGCGGCAGATCATCATAGAAAGCAAATGGCGGAGTTACTGGTGGGATCGGCGTAAAATTTATTTGAGTAGGCTTCAAAACAAACAAACCGCTCGCTCCATCAGATCCAATAATATTACCAGAAGGCAAATAAGGATACACTCCCCAGCATCCACTAAATCCCGAGTAGTTTGTATTTGAAGTAAACGTATCATACCATGCCACCTGCTCCACATTGGCAGGATTACTAATGTCAAATATTTGCACCCCATCATGATAGTAGGAAACTATGGCGTAGTTATCTCTCACAAATGGATTGTGCGCTATACTACCTGTCACTTGTGGCGCCAACAACTCAGACCTAAAAAGCGAAGTCACTTCTATATCTGTCAAGTCGCTCACGTCTACCGCTTTGAGACTTGTGTTATGCGTTTCATCCGCCATGATCAAAACATCACCAGCCGGATTCAACCAACCTGCGTGATTATATCCTTGTTGCGGATAAGAAGTCATCGAACCCAAGGTTTGAATATTGGTAGGTGTGCTAAAATCATAAACATATAAGCCCCTGTTTCCAGAATTGGCATACCCGATATTATCACGGACATACAAGTCATGCATATACCCACCCGTCAAATTTGTAGCCGCCAACAAAATCGGAAATTCTGGATTCGTTTTTATATCCAAGATAATCACTCCTCCACTTTGCGTATTAGAACCTATGATATACAAACGACCATTCAGCTCATCCACAAAAATATTATGTGCTGCTGTAAAATAAGATTTGTCCTGACGTGAAAACTCCACACCATTTGAAGCCGGAGAATCCCCCATTTTGAAAATAGACAAACCTTCACTACAATTATCGCACACCCCATATGCCCATTGCCCATAGGTTTTCATATCCCTCCATATACTTACATTGCCCCCAGCAAAACCATCTATCATTTGTGGATTGGTAGGATTCGAAATATCTACAAAGTAAAAGTGCGAGCGCGAGCCTATGATCGCCACCTCTTTGCCCTGCGAATCAACATACCCCCATATATCATTAAATTCTCTATTCCCCACATGCCATGTAGACAGCAAGTCCATATCTTTCACCTCCGGCAACTGAACCTGCACGGTAGCACTGGCAACATGGTCTTGAGCAAAACTTAAAATAATAGAAAATAAAAACGAGAATAGAAAACAATAAAATCTGATCATAGCTTAACGATTGTTTTACCTAGATTTAACTTAATAATTTGGTTTACAAAATCATTTTTTTAACCAGAAGACCGACTTAAACTCAGCCCAAATAGATGCTTTGATTTTGCTACCTAAATTTAAAAAAAATATCCCTCCTTTCTTAGCTTATCACTGTTAAGATCCCTAATTATTCTGACGTATTAAAGACTAAATTAATATCACCTTCTCCGTACAGTGGTTTTTGATTAAAACATAAATTCTTATCGGGGAGCTCCGCCATGCCTATCGGCGGCGGCGGGCTATCCATTCCTACTGGGCATCTGGTCACCAGGCTCACCCGCTGCCCAGTACCATTTCTATCCCTAGCTTCTTACGCGCCTCCGGCTTGTCGTGCTCCACCTATTCGGTTTCGCGACAGCAATAATATAATTTCCTTCTTACAGCAAATTGAATACTGAGACTTGAAAAATCAATACATATATAATTGTAAACTTACCTTGAAGTCAGCTACTCCAATTCCAAGATATACCATTCTATATTGGCAAGGTCAAGCTGAGCTCTTCGACCAGTAGCTTTCGGCGCATAGTACTTTGCTAGGTAATCCAAAATGACAGGCTCGGAATCTCCTAGATCTTGCAATCCTTGAGTAGCCTGCATCCACCGGATCATAGTCTCCCATCCCTCACGGGTGGCTCTGTTTTGAGTAACAAGTTTTGAACTATGGCAGGAAGTACATGCCGATATGATGGTTTGCAGATTTGGATCTGCATGAAAACCTGTTCTGAGATGGATACCATCTACTACCTTATCCCAATTCGCTTCTTCAGCGGCGATACTAATTCTTTGCTCTGCCCTTTGTGTCAGCTTCTCTAATTGCGCCGGTGTCAATTCCTTTTTTTGTAGATGCTTTTGAATATCATCTTCAAGAAATAAATATCCAAAACATATAATTATAGCACCAACAAATACACTTAGGATGGTAATGAGTATACTCCAATTGGTGCTCATAAAACCTGACCAAAATGAAGGGCGATTTTGATTTTCCACTATGCTACTTTTACTGCGATTCGATGACAAGCATTATTGAGATACCCTTTAGGATTCCAGCCCGGTAAGATCATTGGCTGTGTTTGATCATCCGTATCTATTGCCCTTGCCCACACTTCATAATATCCTGGTGCTGGAAATTTTATAGTAGCACTGAATTGCTGCCATGCATATTTATTGGAAGACTGAGAGAGAAGGCAAGTACTCCAAGTCATTCCAAAATCTATAGAATACTCTACTGCTTTAACTGCATCTGCTGAAGTCCAAGCATGTCCTCTGATGGGTAGAGATTGATTTGTTTTTATCGTCGCTCCCGTTTTCGGATATGTAATTAGAGATTTTACTGGCATTCGCTCTATGATACACATATCTTCATCTGCGACCTTTGTGCCTGGGGCTACTGGTTTACAAGGTTTCCGATAAGCCTTGCCTGTCATCTTTTGACCATCGTGAACCTTATCTCTTATGACTATTTTACTTAACCATTTTCCAGAGCATGAAGCTGGGTATCCTCCAAAAACCAAACGTAGGGGATGACCATTGAGCATTGGGATATCTTGTCCATTCATAGCCCATGCTATCATACTTTCATTTTCCATGGCTTTAGCTATAGGCACTCCCCTAGATATAGCATCCTTATTGGGATCACCTGACAAATGTGAATCTTCACCATAGTATCCAATATATACTGCATCGCTTTTCACGCCTACCTCCTTGAGGACATCCGCTAATCTTACTCCTGTCCATGCCGCACAGCCAACTGCACCGGTAGACCACTGGTTTCCTTTAGCAGGAGGATTAAATTCACTGCGGCCATTGCCTCCACACTCCAATGTAATATTTTGAGTATAATGTTTGAATTTTGATTTTAATTCTGCTAGCGTAAAAGTCTTTGCCTTCATAGCAGACTCCCCTTCTATGGTAAGTGTCCATGTATTCACATCTACCTTTCTAGGAGGAAGACCGTTATTACGAACAAAGAATAAATTGTTGGGCGTCAAAGCATCATCCAATAGATGTGCAGCAGTCTCTGCATTGACTGGTCTATCATTGAGCACGGTCAGCAAATCACTCTTACCGGGTAAACCTAATGGATACTCTATATCAGATAAACCAATCGGTTCCATGCCCGCAGGCAAGTTTTTACCAAAGACTATAGGCATTCCAAAGTAGGCTCCTATTCCCGTCAGGAGTGTATTTTTTAAAAACGTTCTACGTTCTTGTTTCTTATTATACATTTAGTACTTGCTATTATTCATTTATTTCTTCTAACAGTGCCGCCAATAAAGAAGGCTGAGACCAGGTCAGCATACCTATCCTCAAATTCTTCTTTGGAGGTCAATTGCAATATGGGATATTCATGCTGTGTCTGTGCCAATTGACTCCATTCTATCCACGAACCATCATAGTTTTTCACATCCATATATCCAAGTATCTTTCTGAGCACAAAAGTAGTGTGCGCAGATCTCGATCCGGATTGACAATATACAATGATTTTCTTGTCTTTAGTGATGCCTCGTTGCGCCAGATCATATACCAAATCCTTTTTACATTTTACACGGTGATCATTCGCCAGATCGGATAGTATAGACCAATTCAGATGTACTGCACTCGGGATAGCGCCGCGTGCAAAGGCTCCCTTCTTAAATTTATGCAAATTTCCTTTACTGATAAAGCATTGACCTTTGTACTCATACTCCTCCCTAGTATCTATGATTATGGTTTGTGTATCAAGGACCGCTGCCAATACTTCTTCTTTGGTGGCCAGTATTGAGTCATTTATCACAGATTGATGTACAAAATTTCTATTTGGAATGGGTGTATACACTTTATCGTCCAAAGGGAATCCTTGATCTTTCCAAGCTTGCTTTCCTCCATTGATTACTTGATATTTTTGAAATCCGTAGTAATCAAATACCCAAGCCAAACGCATGGCATCACAACCACCCTTATGATCATAAAGAAGCAGATGGCTATCTTCTGTAAGACCCAAATTTTGCAGAAATAAAGTTAACTCTTCTGCTGAGCAGCGCATACCTGCTATCGATTGATTTGCTTGGGATCCAAAATCTGGTCGCCATACCTGAATTGCTTTTGGCAAATGTCCCGCATCATAGCTTTGTTTTGGACTGATTTCTACTACGATAGTATTAGGCTCTTCGATTTTGCTTTTAGCTGCTTGGATACTGATCAATTGTGGAGAACTAATTTCATCTTTATCGCAAGCTAAAACAGGTATAGGTTGTACGACTGGATCAGATTCCGCAATTGGATCTGGATCTGTTCCACAAGAGAACAAACTACTGCATACAAAAAATATAAAAGTCGAATTCTTCAAGAATAAACAATTTCAGTATGCCTAAGATAGGCATTTGTCTTAGAAATAAAAAACACGAAACCAGCGTAAACTATGAAAGTCGAGCTAGGTAATCTTCTCGTTCCAACTTGTACCAGCGATATCTACCGCCATCCCCTTCATACTCGTCATACTTGTAAAAGGTGAGACCAATTTTTTCGAGGACTTTCCATGAACCAATATTTTTCTCGTCAGCTATTCCTATGATGCGTTCTAAGTGCAAATGCTCAAATCCATATTTCAATATTTCTACAGACAGTTCACTGGCTATCCCCTTGCCCCAATACTCGGGTAAAAATCGATACCCTATATCCGTCTCTCCTATTTCTGGCAAATATTTTAGTCCAGCAAATCCGATAACTTTATTATCTGCTTTATGGACTACCGCCCAGCGACCATAGCCGTAGTCGGCATAATCTTTAAAAGAAATATCTGTAATGATCTCTGTGGCTCGCTCCAGAGAGGTGATCAAT
>CALJVI010000266.1 GCA_937974575.1 uncultured Saprospiraceae bacterium
AAGCGGGCAAGCAAAGGACCGAGCGAGTAGCGAGCTGCGGATGGCCCGACCCAGCCGCCAATAATCCACCTATGAAAGATGATCGTCTATCGGCTGGGGAGCCTCCAGAATAGCATTTTAATTATTAAAGACTATCGTATCTTTGTGGGATGATAAAAGAGGTCGAGGTACGTATCGATTTGTCCAAGGTCAATGATGAGGAGTTTCTGTATCAGCAGGGGATCAAGAAAATGTTTATTGATCATGGGCGTATTCAACATTGGGAGGTGACTAAAAAGTCTATAGATGCACGTCAGCGACAACCTGTGTTTGTATATCGACTGCGCTTCTATATAGATGAGGCGCCAGTAGAGAAGCAGACCATTTTGTCACAATATGAGGATACGAAAAACAAACAGGAGGCGATCATAGTGGGTGCAGGTCCAGCGGGCTATTTTGCAGCTTTGGAAATGATAGAACTAGGCATCCGGCCCATCATTTTTGAGCAAGGAAAAGACGTGCGCGCTCGACGTAAGGACCTCAAAGCCATACAGCAAGATGGAGTCGTCAATGACAAATCCAACTATTGCTATGGGGAGGGAGGAGCAGGGACCTACTCTGATGGTAAGCTGTATACGCGTTCGCATAAGCGAGGAAAGATCATCAAGGTATTGGAGCTTCTCGTAGAGCATGGAGCGAAGACGGATATCTTGCAAGATGCTCATCCGCATATCGGGAGTAACAAGTTGCCACAGATCGTGCAAAATATCCGCAAGACGATAGAAGATTTTGGAGGTGAAATACACTTTGATGCGACCATGACAGATCTCTTGCTTGAAGGCAAAAAGTGTGTAGGTGTAGTGATCAATAATGAAAAGGAATATCGGGCTAGGGCAGTGGTCTTGGCTACAGGTCACTCGGCGCGAGAGGTATATACATTGCTGGATAAAAAGGGAGTGACGATTGCTTCCAAGCCTTTTGCCTTGGGTGTGCGGATCGAACATCCACAGACGATCATAGATGAGGTTCAATATAATCGAAAGGATAGGGGAGAGCACCTGCCAGCAGCGAGTTACTCACTAGCCTGTCAGGTAGATGATAGGGGTGTGTTTTCATTCTGTATGTGTCCGGGTGGACTGGTAGTGCCAGCAGCTACGGCGCCTGGCGAAATAGTGGTCAATGGTATGTCCTTGTCTAGAAGAGACTCCCCATATGCCAATGCGGGTACCGTCGTTGCTGTTGAGGAAGCAGATATGTCTGAGTTTGCAGATGAGGGAAAATTTGCGGGCCTGGCCTTTCAAAAGTCAGTCGAGCAAAAGTTGTTTGCCTATGGCGATGGCTCACAAAGGGCACCAGCACAGAGACTTACGGATTTTGTAGCAGGCAAGCTATCGGCTGACTTGGCACCTAGCAGTTATATCCCAACACTGTATCCAGCACCATTGCACGAGCTACTGCCCAAGGGGATATATACCCGATTGCAGCAGGGGGTAGTCAAGTTTGGCAAAATGATGAACGGTTATTACACTTCGCAGGCTAATGTGATTGGTGTAGAATCCAGGACAAGTTCTCCTATGAAAATTCCAAGGAATAAGGATACCTTTATGCACGATGATGCGGAAGGCTTATTTCCATGTGGAGAAGGGGCAGGATATGCTGGCGGGATAGTTTCCGCAGCGATGGATGGGCAGAATGTAGCCAAGGCGACTGCGCGGTATTTAAAATAAACACACAAAAAACATGAAAGATATTCTAGATCTAGTAGGTCGTATCTTACTCTCTATCATATTTATATACGAAGCTTACGATAGTATTGCTTTCTTCAAAGCCAATAAGTCATCGATGACAGATTATGGCATCACATGGAGTCAAGATTTTTTGCTGTATGCGTCTATCTTTTTACTCTTGCTAGGAGGGGTGCTTTTGCTCCTTGGTTATAGATCGTCCTTTGGTGCAGCCTGTCTATTGCTATATTGGATACCTGTCACCTTTGTTGTCTATTCGTTTTGGAACGATCCTGAAGAAATCAGACGTATCAACAGCCTTATGTTTATGAAAAATTTAGCGGTAGCGGGAGGATTGATCATGCTGATGGTCAATGGATCGGGTCGATATAGTGTCAAGCGTATTTTTGCTACGACTAGAGTGCCATCGGGAACCTGAAAAAAATGGGATTATTCTGATTCTTGGTCATTGATATGCAGGGACTCCCCACAACTGCGGCAGTATTTTGCATCATCTTGGTGATCTTCAATACCGCAGTAAGAACATGACTGTGTATTGAGTGCGATTTCAACTTCATTTTCTTTTGACATTTCAGCAGATACGATTCCTGTAGGCACTGCGATTACTGCATACCCTAATATCATCACTGCAGCTGCAAAAAATTGACCTATAGAAGTATGTGGCGTAATGTCCCCGTATCCAACGGTGGTCAATGTGACTATCGCCCAATATATAGAACGCGGAATACTCGAGAATGCTTCATTGGTACCTCCTTCTATCAAGTACATCAGTGAGCCAATGATGATCGTCATCAGCAAGATAAAAGTCAAAAAGACCATGATCTTTTGCTTACTAGACTTGAGTGCCGTCAGGATGTACTGGCTTTCTTTAAGGAAGCTGGCCAGTTTGAATATTCTGAATACCCTCAATAGTCTCAGCGCTCTGATCACTATCAAGAAGTGCGTATTCGGGATAAGAAGTTCGAGATAAGTAGGGATGATGGCTAGTAGGTCAATGATTCCAAAAAAGCTAGTGGCATATCTGATCGGCTTGTACACACAGTAAAGACGCATCGCATACTCCAAGGTAAAGAAGATGGTGAAAAACCATTCCAGTGCAAAAAACAATTCAACATGAGCATCATGGACAGAGTCTATACTCTCTACCATAACAACCAATACACTGGCAACGATGATGATCATCAGTACGATGTCAAACCACTTACCCGCAGGCGTATCCGCTTCAAAGATGATCTCATGGAGTTTCTCTTTGGTCGGATTGCGTTTAAATTTTGCCTTTTTTGCCATTGATTAGGGTTAAAAACGAATATCTATCCTTTATGGGTACAAACTAAACACAAATAACGCTAAAAATGAAGATTGTAGCTGGATAATAAATGATTTATGCTATTAGATTTTGAGGATCTGGCTAGGTTTATTTTGGGGTCATCACGCTGAAAAACGCGTGACCAAGCTATCCGACACTCCACTTTGTTTCGGTCCCGGGCTCTCCCTACTGGCTAGGCTGGGACTACTCTTTCAGGACGAATTGCCATTCGTCCTTTCGTCGTCTGTCTACTATCTTTTGCCCATTTGAACTTGACCTTTCGATTTATTTTTGAAAATGGCTGAATTAATATATCAAATATAGAGCCGAATTGACAGCTTTCCCGTAAAATATGACATAAATACATATGTTAAGTACTCAGCATCAATTTTTTTTAGATATAGATTAAATTATATTCATAATTTTTCATTTCTTTACAGTCAATAGTTTAGCAGCTATCTGTATTACAAATATCTATGTTTAGAAAACTCAATTGGATGCCGATGCATTCATATTAGATTTTGTAACCCATTAAAGAAATTTTAAGTGATAAGAGCCATAATAATTGAAGACGAGTTAAACAGTCTCAAGAATTTAAAGAATTTAATACAGGAACATTGTCCTGAGATAGAGCTGTTGGGTACGGCCACTAGTATAGCCGAAGGTCAAATTCTATTGCAAAATCTAGGTACAAAGATCGACCTTGCTTTTATGGATATTCAACTGTCCGACGGCTTGATCTTTAATTTGCTGGATCAGAATCCAAATATCACTTTCAATATCATATTTGTAACTGCCTTTTCAGAGTATGCTATACAAGCCTGTAGATACAGTTCTATCGATTATGTGCAAAAGCCGATCGATCCAGACAAGTTGAAAGAGGCAGTCAGTAGATATTCGCCAAAAGCAGATGATTCTATAAATGAGCGTTTGGATGTATTCAAAGAGTACTATTCCAATCCAAACATCTTTTCCAAGATGAGCATCTCTGCGATAGATGGAATCTACTTTGTAAATATCAAGGACATCGTCAGATTGGAAGGGGAGGATAACTATACGCATATTTATCTAGAGAATAAACAAAAGATCACCGTATCCAAGACCATTAAGTGGTATGCGGATTTGCTAGAAAATAAGAATTTCTTTCGTGTGCATAAAAAGCACGTGATCAACCTCAACTATATGCAGAAGTTTGTAAAAGGGGAGGGCGGATATCTGATCATGGATGATAGCAAGGAAATAGAAGTATCAAGAAGAAGAAGACCTGCTTTTATACAGCAGCTTAAAAATATGCAAATGGGTATGTAGCACTTAGTTGAGCTACATTCACATTTACAAAGAAGTTGTTTTTCATTTGGAAGAGCAATATTATTTTACTGACAATTTTTAACATTACGAAAATCCTAATACTATGGGAAAATTGGTTAAACTTCAGGAACTGAAGAAAGACCTGTTTGTACTCGACTTTGAAGACATGAAAAAAATCAAAGGAGGAAGCAAACGTTCTTTTTGCTGGTTTGGTGGTTGGGGAGGAATGGTTCCTCACTGATACACTGTCAAGAATTAAAGGGTCACAACATGATGTTGTGACCCCGTTTTGTTTTAGAATGTCTCAAGTTTTTGTCTCATGCATACCAAGTCTATTCACCATCTCGAAGAGGCTATCTTAGCCAGCAGTGAACCCGTCCAGCAGCTACGTATGCTAGATCAACTGACGGATCA
>CALJVI010000267.1 GCA_937974575.1 uncultured Saprospiraceae bacterium
TTCAAATGTCAGAACAACAAAAAAGGGAAACATTTAAGACAAATAAGAAGCCATATAAGATCATATAAGAACCAGAGTTAAGAGAACAATTTCTTTTCTGCTCTTATATGATTTTTTCTTCTATGCGCTTATATGTTTAAAAGAACACACTACAAAAAGCTACGCCTTGGTTTTGAATTTCTGGATAGCATTCTTCGTGAAGTCAGACAACACCAGTTGCCCACTCACCGCAGCACGCTCAGAAAGCAACTCATCCCAATGCTCCGTCCCCTGCCAAAAAACCTTTTTCAAAAGTCGCATAGCATCCGGATTAGACGCAACCAACTTTTGACTAAGCACCTCTATCGCAGTATCCATTTCGCCTACACTATCATACACTTCCGTATACAAACCCTTCTGCCTCGCCCATTCTGCAGTTTGCAATTCCGTAGCATTGATGGTCAATTGAGACATCGCAGACACGCCGACTTTTCTCTCTACAGCAGGCCCCACTACAAATGGTCCAATCCCAACAGCCAGCTCGCTGAGTTTGATTGCAGCAAATTTAGTCGCCATACAGTAATCACAAGCTGCTGCAATTCCTACACCGCCGCCAATGGCTTTTCCTTGGACTCTACCGATCACCAGTTTTGGGCACTTGCGCAATGCATTGATCACATTCGCGAAACCAGAAAAGAAAACTTTCCCCGTCTCAATATCTTCGATAGATAGGAGCTCGTCAAAGCTCGCCCCAGCACAGAAGGTACGATCACCACCACTCTTGAGAACGATTATTTTTACCTCTGGATCAATTCCCGAAGTCTCAATAGCATCCGCGAGGGTAGCAAGTAACTTCCCTGGCAACGAATTATGAGCAGGGTGCGAAAACATGATGGTGCGTATCCCATCCTGAGTATGAATCTGTATTGATCCCAATTGTGTTTTGTCCATTTTACGTTTGTTCTTTTTTTAATAATGCTTTGGGGCCTCCCCCTTTGGCTTGTCCAGCGGCCATCGCATCTCCGCTCCCCGACTGCCAACTCAAGGGGGCGCTACGTTCCACTGCTCGCTATGCGCTCGGCCTTCATAGCCTGAAAAAAGGCCATGAAGTCTGCCCCAAAAGAGGGGCACAGTTGCACATCGCTAGGCCATTTTTATTTGTCTTCCAACTTTTTGACCATAGTAAGGATAGTAGCTAAGGCTACCGTCTCACCAGTTTCGTCATATACATCTACTAAGAATTTGACAATACCTTTTGCTATGTCTCCTTCTTCTCTTTTCTCTTGATCAATTTTTTCTTTGACCGTAAGTTTTACACCGATGGTCATGCCTGGATAAACAGGTTTAGTAAATCGGCACTCGTCGATTCCGTAGTTAAGAAGTACGGGCCCTTTTTTAGGATCTACAAAAAGTCCTGCTGCTTTTGCCAAAACAAAATATCCATGCGCTACACGCTTTTCGAATATAGTCCCATCCAATGAAGTAGCATCAGTATGCGCATAAAAATTATCGCCACTCACGTTGGCAAAATTAATGATGTCTGCATCACTCACAGTATGCTTATGCGTGAATACCGTTTCTCCAACTTCCAGTTCTTCAAAGTGCTTTCTGAATACGTGAACTGTTTTTTCAGGTTGAGCACCACCTACTTGAAACTGATTTGTTACTTTACCAATCATAGTCGGATGTCCCTGTATAGCTGTTCTTTGCAGATAGTGAAATACACCACGTATACCACCCATCTCTTCACCACCACCAGCGCGTCCAGGGCCACCATGCGATAGCATTGGCATAGGAGCACCGTGTCCAGTACTTTCTTTTGCAGACTCCTCATTGAGGAATAAGATACGGCCATGATAAGCTGCTGATTCGACCATGTAGGTTTTAGCAGTCTTTGGGTCGCCAGTCACAATCGTACTTACTAGTGAGCCTTTTCCTAAGTTACTGAGCTTGATGGCATCAGAAATACGCTTATATGGCATGATGGTACTCACAGGCCCAAAAGCTTCTACCTCGTGGCTCTCTTTATGTTTTAAAGGTTTAGGATTGAGTAGGAGAGTAGGCTGCATGAAGCATCCTTCCTTCTTATCCGCTCCTATTACTTTATATTTATTGTTGCCGCCGTATACGACTTCACTATTTTGTGTAAGTATGTCGATACTTTTTTGTACCTCTTCTACTTGCTTTCTCGAAACAAGAGAACCCATCCTAACGGTCTCATCATTTGGATCTCCAATGGTTACTTTTTTCAATTGTGCGATAAGTGCTTTTTGTACTTCTTCGACATATTTTTCTGGGACTATGATTCTTCGGATGGCCGTACATTTCTGACCAGCTTTTACGGTCATTTCTTTTCTTACCTCTTTGATAAAGATCTTGAAGTTTTCAGAGTCAGGGCTTACGTCAGGTGCCAGCACGATAGCGTTCAGACTATCCGCTTCCATGTTGAAGTGAACAGAATTATCAATGATAGATGGCAGCGTCTTTAGTTTCTTTCCTGTACTTGCAGATCCTGTGAAGGTCACTACATCTTGTGATTGCACATGATCTAGGATTCCGATCCCTGATCCAGATACCAATTGTAAAGCACCCTCCGGTAGAATCTTGGATTTGATGATATCCTGTACCATTTCATAGGTCAAAAAGGAAGTTACTTCAGAGGGCTTTACTACTGCTGGCATTCCCGCCAATAAGTTTACAGCAATCTTTTCTAGCATTCCCCAAATTGGAAAGTTAAATGCATTTATATGTACCGCTACACCATGTCTAGGGACCATCACGTGATGACCTATAAAACTACCTCCTTTTGAAAGAGGAGCAGCTTCACCCTCGGTATAAAAAGTTTCATTAGGAAATTTTTTCCTTAGGCTGGCGTAGGCAAACAAGTTACCAATTCCACCCTCTATATCCACCCAGCTATCAGAGCGGGTAGCTCCCGTCATATAGCTGATAGGGTAGTACTTCTTTCTCATCCCATGTAGATGTAAGGCTAGTGCCTTGATCATTCTACCACGTTCATGAAAAGTCATTTTGCGCAATGCAGGTCCTCCTTTTTCTCGGCCAAATTTTAGTACTGCCTTGAAGTCTACATCTATAGAGCTGCACGAGGAGATTATATTCCCATGCACCGCATCAATTTGAAGTAAGTCTTCTTTTTTTGGTTTTATCCATTTACCTAATATATAATTGGCCTGCTTGACAAGTTTGGTCATATCCTTTACGCTGAAATTTTAATGAACAATAATATTCAATCATTGCTACTACGAGCAACTAGCGCAAATTTAATTAGAATATATAGGAATGTATAAGCTAATAAGAGAAGAATCCCGACTTAGCCAAAGGATGGAAATGATGGAGAACCCGTATTAGGGATCTTCGGATCTATTGATGACTTTGTCGTTTCGTCTAAGAAAGTAGGCTTAGAATGCCCTTTTTCATTAAATATACGAATATTTTCAGCCTCAATTATTTTGAATGGATTTTTTCCAGCCATAAATAATTTTGTTGTTTTTGTGCAATGTGTCCTATCAGAACATCATTGTTTAAGTTTTAGTTCACGATTAAGACTTCACAAAACAAAAAAAGTATCATCTTTTGACCTCATTCCATGTGTTAAAAAGTGATTCTTGTTTTGGCCTATCTGGGTCAATTTCCGTCAACGCTTGGCAAGGCTCCCATTCTGATTGACATTCATGGGGTAATCTTTGATAAAGTTGGGTACCTTTTGTTTTCCAGGCAATCATTTTATCAGATACTTGTTTGATGATTTTTGCTGGATTACCTACCAGAAGGGATCTTTCTGGGATATGCGTGTCTGCCGGGACAAAGGAAAGCGCACCTACTATACATTCTTTTTCTATGATGACATTATCCATAATGACACTGTTCATACCTATAAGGCAGTTGGCTCCTATATTAGCACCATGTATTATTGCTCCATGACCTATATGAGCGCCTTTAGACAGCGTGACAGTTATACCAGGGAACATGTGTATAGTGCAGTTTTCCTGTACGTTACAGCCGTCCTCTATCACTATGCCACCCCAATCCCCTCTGATGGCAGCACCTGGTCCGATATATACATCCTTACCTATGATGACATTGCCCGTTACCGCTGCCTGAGGATGCACAAATGAAGATGGGTGGACTACTGGTCTGAAACCTTTAAAAGCATAAAACATAGACACAAATTTTAAATGCAAACATAAAAAAAGCGGTATCAATTTTCATGATACCGCTTTTTTCTATCATAGATAGCTTAGTCACTACTTGACAAAACTGCTAATAATCTTAATATTTCATAGTATAACCATACCAGCGTTACCAGAAGTCCCATCGCGCAAAACCATTCCATGTATTTTGGAGATTTGAATTGCTCTGCTTTATCAAAGTTGTCAAAATCCAATAGGAGTCTAAGACAAGCAACTACAATAATAAAAGCACTGATACCAATTCCTATCATGCCGCCTTCATGGATGTACGGTACATTCATACCAAAAAATGATAACACAAAATTGAGTAGATAGACCAGCATAATACCACCGACAGCCATACTCACACCTGCTCTAAATTTTTGAGTAACCTTTATAAGGCCTGATTTATAGATGAATAGCATCATAAATAATAAAGCTACAGTAAGAGAAACGGCTTGGAAAATAATGCCACTCGTCCCCGCTACATTTGCATAAATGGCTGATATCGTACCTACAAACAAGCCTTCTAGTAAAGCATATAGCGGCGCAAGCCAAGCTGATTTGTCAGGATTGTAATTTGCATATAATACCACACCTATACCTCCAAACATTCCTATATACATAAACATTTGACTTGGATAGGTATAACTAAACATTGTAGTGATCATCATCACTCCCAGTAGTATGAATGTTTTATTGATCGCACCACCTATGGTCATTACCTCGGTAGATCGAGAAATCATATCCCCGTCCAAAACTTCTGTTTGCGAGTTGCTACGTAACTTGTCCTCGTTAAACATTGGATTTGAGGATTCTAAAAAATTTCTTCTAGCCATTTTAATTGTATTTTCTGATATTAAGACGTGTAATTTTAACTAAGTCATTAAAATTAACATTTCTAGGATATAAATAAAGCATTTCTCGACTATTAATCGTGAAATGCTTTATTATTCTACCTTTTATATTTCGGGTTTATTCCTCTTCGCTTCCCTTATTGTCTATTTTAGCAATGGATATTGCAGTATTTACCGCATGCGTAAAAGAGTCGTTCGCACTAGTATCTACCGCTACTTTTTGAACCTCAGGGTTTACAACATTGACAGGAACTGTTACTGGCGCAGCTGGTGTCTCTACTGTAGCAGGCGCAGCTGGCGTCTCTACTATAGCAGACGGAACTTCTGCGTCCACTGTATCAGGCACAGCAGGAGCAACTGGAGTATCAGCATTGACAGGAGCAACCGGAGCAGCAGGTTTGACGTTTGCTGTAGTTAGAGCAGAGCCAAGCGCAGTAAGCTTAGATTTGTCTTGTTCCCGAGCAGCTTCTTTCGCTTTAATTTCTTGTGCAATTTTAGCCTTGATTTCCTTTTCTTTTTCCTTCTTAGCGTCCTTTAATTTTTGGGCTTCTAATTTGGTCTCCAATTCAGCCTTAGTTTTTTTCATATCAGTCAGCTTTTCATCCTTTGATCTGATACGTTCCTGAATCATAGCAAGCTTGGCTTCTCTCAGTTGTGCTTCGAGCTGTCCATCTGCATTATTGATTCTTTTATTTTGGAAGTTAAGGTCACTTTTATCGCGCTGTATAGATCTTTCCATTTTATCCATAGCACTTAGCAGTCCGTCATAACGCTTTTGCAATCTATTATTAGATCCGCCGTCTTTATTAGCATTAGGCCCGTATTTCTTTTCTTTCACTTTTTTGAAAGCAGCATCTATTCTGTTCCAAATCTGAGTACGATCTCCTTTTGTGAATTTGCCAGACTTAAATTCATTTTGCATGGCTTTCAATTCATCAAATAAGGCACTCAATCGTCCAGTCTCAATTTGATTTTCTATTTCATCCAATTTAGTTATGAATGTTTTTTTCAAATCTGCAGAAGCAGATCTATATTCTTTATCTAGAGAAGCACGCATTTTTTTGAGTGCATCAAAAAGCTCATTTGTAGTCCCTCTCAGATTTTCTGAGTGTGAACGCAAGAGGCTACGATCTCTAATCTGACCTTGTACTTTACCCCAAAATCCTTTAAGCTCATCAAAAACATCACCACTGAAAGCAGTCATGCTTTCAACCTTGTTTTTTATATCTCCAAGTTCATTTTCATAAAGGTCATGTAGTTTGTAGGACAATACGATTACAGGCCATTCAGTGCGAGATCTTCGGATTAGATCCGCTCCTTTCTCTACCCTGATATTGTCAGGTAGAATACTTTCTGATATGGAAAGTGGACGATCCAGCTTGCTTGCGTTTGCAGGCAATTCTACCGCTTCATTCTTTTTCCATTTTCCAATAAGATCAGATTCTAGCTGATCTGTTACATCTTTTTCTGGGATGCTCCAAATTTCTACTTTGTTTTCCTTTGGCAGGAGTTCTAGTGTGAGAAGTAATTTTTCTTCTTTTTCGTTGGTTGCCCAAATTACAATCTTAGTCGTCATAATAAATTCCTTTGTACTTTTTAATTCAGTTATTACAGTGTGTTTGTGTAGTGATTTATACCGTAGTAGCGCCTACTAATTCATTTGCTACTAAAAATTCTGCTATTTGTACTGCATTCGTTGCAGCGCCTTTTCTTAGGTTGTCAGAAACAATCCACATGTTTAATCCATTTTCAATAGACTCGTCTCTTCTTAATCGACCTACAAAGACGTCATCCTTTCCTTTAGCCATTAACGGCATTGGATAGATATTGTTTTTGATGTCATCTTGTAAAGTGAGCCCATCCGTATTTTGTATCAAGCTTTTGATGTCTTGTAGCTCAAAATTATTGTTTAATTCTACATTGACACTCTCCGAGTGTCCTCCGTCAACGGGTACCCTTACCGCTGTTGCAGTAATCGCTATATCCTGGTTGCCTAGAATTTTTCTGGTTTCATGGACCAGTTTCAATTCTTCCTTGGTGTAACCATTGTCATAAAATATATCACAATGCGGAATACAGTTTTCGAATATAGGATGTGCATATGCCATCTCTGCTGCTTCTATACTATTGTTTTCTTTTTCTTGATTATACTGATTTACCGCTTTTACCCCAGTCCCAGTAAATGACTGATAAGTACTTATCACTAAACGCTTAATTCCGTATTTTAAATATATTGGATTCAGCGCAGCTACCATTTGAATGGTGGAGCAATTCGGATTTGCAATGATTTTATCCTCAGGAGTTAAGTCTTTGGCATTTATCTCAGGAACAACCAGTTTTTTGCTAGGATCCATTCTCCATGCCGAAGAATTATCAATCACAGTAGTTCCTACTTCTGCAAATTTTGGAGCCCATTCTTTTGAGGTCGATCCACCAGCCGAAAAAATTGCAATATCTGGTGCAGCAGCAATGGCCTCTTCTATACCTATGATAGTATATGATTTGCCATCAAACTTTATTTCTTTACCTACTGACCTAGGTGAAGCCACAGGTAGAAATTCATCGATGTGAAAATTCCTTTCTTTGAGCACTCTTTGCATTACAGTACCTACTAATCCTGTGATTCCTACTACAGCTAATTTCATCTAATAAGGTATTTCGATTTTTGATTTAACGTTTTATGTTAATCGCACCCAAAGTTATTATATATTTAGTGTAAAAACCACCCTCAAATTTCATTAATTGACTTAATTTCGGTTCAATTTTATACTATATGCTCGATTTTCGTTTCTTAGTGCTGATTTTATTCCTTAGCCTTGGATATCTCCATAGCAATGCCCAGTTCAATGAGACATTTGATGACGGGGATTTTACGGATAATCCATCATGGCAAGGAGATCAAGACGTTTTTATCGTCAATGCTTTATCTGCACTTCAGCTCAACGATATAGATGTAAGCAAAAGTGAAGCCTATCTTTCTGTAAACGCTCCAACTGGTCTAAATGCTACTTGGAAATTTTCAACTACACTAGAATTTTCTCCTTCTACCTCTAATTTTTGTCGAATATATTTGAATTCAGATCAACCGATTCTCACAGGAAGCCTGCAAGGCTACTATATCCAGCTAGGCGGCATCTCAGGCAATGAAGATGCTGTAGAGTTGATTCGCCAAACAGGAAATGCTACAGAGGTGATATTGTCAGGCACTGCAGGAAAAGCCGCTACAGAACCATTACAAGTAGATGTAGAAGTCAGTCGGGATGCTCAAGGACAATGGACCTTATTAGTGGATTATCAAGATGGTCTTGGGTTAATCGATGAAGGATCAGTTATAGATACGCAGATAGTGCAAGGCAAATTCTTTGGCCTAGTTTGCAATTATACCAGCAGCCGTAATGATGCTTTTAGTTTCGATAATATTAGCATCGATCCTATAGTAGTGGATGAGACCGCTCCCGTTCTAGAATCAACAAGGCCCTTGGACAATAGCACGGTGGAACTTGTCTTTGATGAAGAGATAGATTTTGATAACCTCAGTGCTACAAATTTCCAAATTGATAATGGTATTTCAGTAGTCTCCGTGGATGCAGGGACTTCAGCAAATGCGCTTGTTCTGAATGTAGCACCAAACCTAGTAGACATGACTACTTATGTGCTTAATGTCCTAAATATTTCAGATGCTGTTGGAAATATCCTTTCAAGTGCGGAATCGAGTTTTACTTTTCAAGAAGTGTTTTCCGCACAGGAGTATGATATCTTGATCAATGAATTTATGGCAGATCCTACACCACAAGTTGGTTTACCCAATGCAGAATACATTGAACTTTACAACAACAGTGATGTCAACTTTCAGTTAAGCGATTACACATTGGCGAGTGGAGGAAATCCAGTCACCCTTCCAGAGTTTATATTGGGAGCAAAGGAGTATGTCCTCATCACCAAAACAGATGAACTCACCAATTTTCAAATCTTCGGAGCAGCTGTAGGCCTCTCTAGTTTTCCAGGCTTGTCCAATGATGGAGATGAAATTTTATTGCAATCCTTAGATGGGGCTATAATCCATCGTGTCAATTACGATTTAGATTGGTACCAAGATGGCGTCAAAGAAGAAGGAGGATACAGCATAGAATTGATCAATCCCTTGCATGCCTGTAAAGGACAAGCCAACTATACCGCATCCACCAACCTGAGCGGCGGCACTCCGTCCAATCCAAATGCGGTTTTCGACAATACTGAAGACACTTCAGGACCTGAGCTAACCAGTATTTTTACGATAGACCCAAGCACCATCTTACTTGCTTTTGATGAACCCTTAGCAGATATAGAAGCAGAGGAAGTGTTCCATTATATGTTATCCGATCAGCTTGAAGTAGTTGCTGCGTTGCTGCAAGCAGATGAGACACAAGTAAGCTTGTCTCTTTCTAATCCCTTAGAGGTAGGCCAGCTATATAGTTTGCAATATGAGAATATCGCAGACTGCTTAGGCAATACATCGATGCGATCCGACTCCGTATTTTTTTCTCTACCACAACAGCCTCAAGTTGGAGACCTCTTGATCAATGAAATTCTGTTCAACCCTCTGAGTGGTGGAGTAGACTATGTAGAGTTTTACAACCCCACCGACCGGGTATTCAACCTTGCCGACTTGCAGATGGGTAACCTTATCGAAGATGTCAATACGATTGAATCTATCGCTATGGATCATCTGATATTACCTAGTACTTATGTTTGCTTAACACCAGACAAGTCAGATATTTTAAGCAGATTTCCATTGGAGGATCCCAGTACCATTTTTGAAAATCCCTTACCTAGATTTGACGACAAGTCTGGCAAAGTGGCCTTGATCAGTTTAGACGGATTGAACCCTATATTTATTGACGAATTTGAATATTCAGAAGATTACCACACAGGTTTTATTGCCGATAAAAATGGTGTCTCCCTTGAGCGAATCAGCTTCAGCAGCAATACCAATGATCCGTCCAATTGGACCTCAGGTGCCGAGTCTACCGGCTTCGGTACCCCTGGCTACGAAAATGCACAAGTCATCGCAAATCCAACTATCAACAGCAGTGATTTTTTTGAAATCATCAACCCGACTTTCTCACCAGACCAAGACGGCTTCAAGGATTTTATGCAAATCAATTTTACCCTAAACCAAACAGACTATCTGGCAACGATAAAAATCTATGATGATCAAGGCAGGCCAGTTCGCCAATTATTGCCTAACCAAATCTTAGCCCCTTCTAGTACCTTAAATTGGGATGGCACACTCGATGATGGGTCCGCAGCCCGCATGGGCATTTATATTTTATGGATGCAGCTACTATCACCAGATGGAGATAAGTTAGTCTACAAAGAACCGATTGTAGTAGCGAGACCACTCAATTAAGATTACTCGAAAATTATCCAATCTGCGTTCTATCGAAATTGCAAAAAGTAAGAATGAGAATTTACAGAATTTCAGAATTACCAGAATTTTGATGTTGGTAGAAGGAGATTTTTACGCAAATTAGAAGTGCTCTAAAATATATAGATGCAAGTCTTCTATGCTCTTATATGCAGTTCTTACATGTCTTATATGTTTAACAGATCTTGAGCAGAGAAATAAACCAATCCGCTTCTATCCGCCCAATCCGTGTCATCCGCGTTCCCCCGAATGAGCGAGGCAAAAAGTAAGAATCAGAATTCACAGAATTTCAGAATTTTCAGGATTTTGATGTTGGTGGGAAGGAGATATTTACGCAAATTAGAAGACCACTAAAAATATATGAAGGCAACTCTTTTATGCTCTTATATGCAGTTCTTACATGTCTTATATGTTTAACAAATCTTGAGCTGAGTATAAACCAATCCATGTCATCCGCGTTCCCCCGAAAGAGCGAGGCAAAAAGTGAGAATCAGAATTCACAGAATTTTAGAATTACCAGGATTTTGATGTTGGTTGGAAGAAGATATTTACACAAATTAGAAGACCACTAAAAATATAGGAAGGCAATTCTTTTATGCTCTTATATGCAGTTCTTACATGTCTTATATGTTTAACAGATCTTGAGCTCAGAAATAAACCAATTCGCTTCTATCCGCCCAATCCGTGTCATCCGCGTTCCCCTGAATGAGCGAGGCAAAAAGTAAGAATCAGGATTCACAGAATTTAAGAATTACCAGGATTTTGATGTTGGTAGGAGGGAGATATTTACACAAATTAGAAGACCACTAAAAATATAGGAATGCAACTCTTCTATGCTCTTCTATGCTCTTCTATGCTCTTCTATGCTCTTCTATGCTCTTATATGCAGTTCTTACATGTCTTATATGTTTAACAGATCTTGAGCCGATTATAACCCAATCCGCTTCTATCCGCCCAATCCGTGTCATCCGCGTTTCCCCCGAAAGAGCGAAGCAAAAAGTGAGAATCAGAATTCACAGAATTTCAGAATTTTCAGGATTTTGATGTTGGTAGGAGGGAAATATTTACACAAATTAGAAGACCACTAAAAATATAGGAAGGCAGTTCTTCTATGCTCTTATATACAGTTCTTACATGTCTTATATGTTTAACAGATCTTGAGCTGAGTATAACCCAATCCGCTTCTATCCGCCCAATCCGTGTCATCCGCGTTCCCCCCGAAAGAGCGAGGCAAAAAGTGAGAATCAGAATTTACAGAATGACAGAATTTTCAGAATTTTGATGTTGGAGGAAGGAGATATTCACACAAATTAGAAGTGCTCTAAAATATATAGATGCAATTCTTCTATGCTCTTATATGCAGTTCTTATATGTCTTATATGTTTAACAGATCTTGAGCTGAGTATAAACCAATCCGCTTTAATCCGCCCAATCCGTGTCATCTGCGTTCCCCGAAAGAGCGAGGCAAAAAGTAAGCATCAGGATTCACAGAATTTCAAGCAAGATCCCTACAGATGCTCTAACATCGCCTTCAGACTATCTCTCCAATAAGGAATCTCCAGACCAAAAGCATTTTTAATTTTAGCCTTATTCAGTAAGCTGAAAGGAGGACGCTTTGCCGGAGTCGGATACTGAGCCGTGACAATAGGACTGACCTTGCATTCAATAGCACGCAACTCAAATATGGCCTTTGCAAAGTCATACCAACTGCACACCCCCTCATTACTATAATGATAGGTCGTATTAAAAGCCGTATCAGAGACATCCCCTTGAGCCAACATATGCAAAATATCCAAGATCCCCTTTGCCAGATCTCTAGCATAAGTAGGCGATCCAATCTGATCAAAAATTACACTCAGCTCATCCCGATCAGATCCAAGACGAAGCATAGTTTTGACAAAGTTATTTCCAAAAGTAGAGTACACCCACGAGGTGCGGATGATCATAGTACGAGGATGGATCTTCTTGATCACCTCCTCTCCCTCCAATTTGGTAGCAGCATATACCCCCTGAGGATTGGTCTCGTCACCCTCTATGAATGGAGTATTCTGACTATTGTGGTAGACATAGTCGGTAGAGATATGTACCAAAGGAATATTTCTCAGCGTACAGGCTTGCGCAAGATGCATGACACCTTGTACATTTACCGCTGTCGCTTTTTCCTTATCCTCTTCCGCTTTATCTACCGCAGTATAAGCCGCACAATTGATCACCTGCGTGATTTCATGCTTATTAAAAAACTCAAACACCGCATCATTATTGGTGATGTCTAGATCCGCAGAACCAGCATATATAAATTCGAAAGGGTAGGCCGACGCAAGATATTTAATCTCCGAACCCACTTGTCCATTTGCTCCAGTGACGAGTATCATATATTTTAAAATTAAAGTGCTTTACGATGGTCTCCAAATTTTGGCAGTGCAGCATCCTTTTCAGATAGGATGGTATCCTTATGATCTATCTGCCAATCTATATTCAGTGCAGGATCATTATACATTAGCCCACCTTCAGATTCCTTGTTGTATAGATTGTCGCATTTATAGGCAAAGATGGCCGTCTCAGACAATACCACAAACCCATGTGCAAAACCCCTAGGAATAAAAAACTGTTTCTTATTTTCTTCAGACAACTCCACCGCAGTATGCTGCCCATAGGTAGGAGAGTCCTCCCGCAGATCTACCGCCACATCGAGCACTCTACCCTTGATGACACGCACCAGTTTCGCCTGCGCATGTTCTCCCGTCTGATAATGCAATCCGCGCAAAGTACCAAAGCCAGAAAACGACTCATTATCTTGCACAAAATCCACTTTCTGACCACAATGCTCCTCAAAGCTTTTCTTATTGTAGCATTCAAAAAAGTATCCACGGTGATCCTCAAATACTCTAGGCTCTATGATATACGCTCCATGGAGCGCAGTTTCTGTAAAAGGCATATGTTATAAATTCTATTTTAACTCTTATCTCTAAAGAATATAGCAATAGGCACGCCACTTAGCTCAAAACTTTCACGCAATTGATTTTCTAAGTACTGTTTATAGCTTTCTTTCACGTGTTTTGGGTAGTTACAGAAGAAGGCAAACGCCGGAAAATACGTCGGCAACTGCACTACATACTTTATTTTTATAAACTTTCCTCTGTGAGACGGCGGCGGATTTCGCTCCATCGCCTCCTGCATCACCTCATTCAATTTAGAGGTAGTGATTTTACGCTGTCTATTTTCCCATACCTCTAGCGTCGTATTTACCACATCAAATATACGTTGCTTCTCTGTGACACTCGTGAAGACCACAGGCACATCGCTAAACGGAGACAACCTGTTTTTGATTTCCGCTTCCTTGTCTCGCAATGTATTGGTTTCCTTGGTCATCAGATCCCACTTATTAGCCACGATCATGATCCCTTTATTTCTCTTCACAGCTAGACTAAAGATCGCCAAATCCTGCGCATTCATCCCTTCATTAGCATCGATCATGAGTATACATACATCCGCTTCTTCGATGGCATTGATGGCCCGCATCACCGAGTAGAATTCTAGATTCTCATGCACCTTTGCTTTCTTACGAAGCCCAGCAGTATCTATCAGCAAAAACTCATTATCAAACTTCTTATAGTGAGAGTGGATACTATCACGAGTCGTACCAGCGATCTTGGTTACGATGTTACGATCTTCACCAAGCAAGGCATTCACAAAAGAAGACTTGCCTACATTAGGTTGACCGATAACCGCTATTTTCGGAAGGCCCACCGTCTCATCATCTCTTTCTGAGATGTGGACCACTACTTCATCCAGCAAGTCACCCGTCCCACTACCTTGTATAGAGGATAGGAAAAATGTGTTCTCAAAACCCATTGCCCAAAACTCATTCGCATCGAGCAGACGCTGTTGATTATCGGCCTTGTTGACTACGAGATACACCTCTTTCTTGGTCTTACGCAGCATCCGTGCCACCTCCTCATCAAGATCCGTGATCCCTGTCGTAACATCTACCATAAACAGGATCACCGTCGCCTCATCTATGGCTATTTGCACCTGCGAGCGGATCTCCTTTTCGAAGATATCATCGGTCTTTTTCACAAATCCTCCCGTGTCCACTACCGTAAAGTCCTTACCATTCCAGTTGCTTATACCGTACTGCCTATCCCGTGTGACCCCACTGACATCGTCCACGATGGACTGCCTCGCTCCGATCAATCTATTAAACAGAGTCGACTTCCCTACATTAGGTCTACCCACGATGGCTATTATATTACCCATATTTGATATTAATTATGCCACAAAAGTACATACTTTTAGCATTAATGGGATAAAAGATTTTTTGGGCGCTTTATCCGGTGATCCGCTTGTATCCGGCACCTCAGATCCATATTCAGGATATGGCTGGCTAGTATTCGCTCATCCGCTCATCCGTCTCCAGCCATTCCTTCATTATGGACCTGAGGCACCAGATATCGCTTCTCCCCGGAGCGCGGGGATGTAGGCTAAATGGAAATTTTAACCAAAAAAAGGCAAGCTGAAAGCTTGCCTTTTTTATTCGTAAATCTACTAATTGACCTTTTAGTTTGAAAAATTACATGGTGTAGGAACCTCAGTTGTGATGACAATACCATCATTGCCATTCATAGCAGGAATGAATTGACTTGATAAAAAATCATCGTAACCTCCTAAGCCGCCATCTCCAGCACTAGCTCCTCCATTTCCTCCAGTTGTTCCTGATGTTCCTGTTGGGCCAGTACCTTTTGTCCCAGCGGTTACTGAAAGTGTTCCTCCAACACTGGTTGCATTTGAAGATATCAAATGTATAAATCCACCGCCACCACCACCACCGTTGTAGTCGGTTGATCCAGATGCTGAACTTCCATTACCTCCTAATGCTGCAATCGTTCCGTTGTTTGTAATCGTGTTTGCAATAAGAATTACAAACCCTCCACCACCACCGCCAGCTCCATTTAAGTCTGTTGCAGCTTGAGGTGTCGCTCCATCTCCACCATTTGCTTCGATAGTGCCTGAATTGGTTATGGTACTTGCCCTTACTATAAGCACTCCACCACCAGCTCCCCCTTCGGCGTTAGGATCTCCTCCCACAGAACCCATTCCACCATTTGATCCACCGACTAATAGGGATGAAGTGGATATGAATCTTAATTGTTCTATATCGTATGCATTTAAAGGAGTGACGGTAGATCCTTTTGAGATAGGGAAGTTGCCATTAGGATTGTTAAAGTTTCTTTCACCAGGAATACCTCTTTTGACAACGATTGTTCCTTGATTGTCGAATGCTTGAGAGACTTGAATCTTGGTGCCACTAGTGACTGTTAGGATTGCACCGTTAGAGATTGTCAAATTTCGAAACATAAAGTTTCTATTAGCTGGAGGGGTCGAACTCCAATCTACAGTTCCTGAAATAGTCAGATCACCTGCGCTTCCATCTCCATATTCATTACATCCTCCTGTACCTCCTGGAAGATTGGTAAGTTGAGATCCGTCACCTATAAAATTTGCTGCAGTAACATCTGCAGTAACATTCACATTCCCATCAAAATATCCTGCCCAAAGAGTAGAGCCAGTGCCCCCAGTGGCAGATCCATATACACCATAATGTATGCCGACTGCGGCAGTGCTAACTAAGCCACGGATGCCGTATTTGGCTCCGGTTCCAGTATTATTATTTTGACCATAAACTGCATAAGATGAAAAATTTCCAATACTATTAGAGGGCACTTCTCCTCGTACTCCAAACCATCCACCAGTAAAATATCCACCCGTACCCCATACATCTGCACTAGGTAAAGAGTACCCTCTTACGGCTATGATATTATTATTTCCGATATAATTTACTTCTGCATTTAGAGGGGTATCCGTTGCTGTATTTGAACCTTGCACATCCATTTGGTATAAGCCTGATCCACCACTACCGCCACCAGCTTTCTGAAGTGTTTCTTCAGTACGAGTTTCTTCCTTCTTATCTTTTGGGTTTTGTGCTAGTATGGCTGAGCTAGAAAATAGGAAAGCCAAGCTTATTAAGATGAGTAATGAATTTTTCATGATTTTCATTTTAGGTTCTTTTAGATTGTAAGAATTGTATAGGTCAAAGATATTGAAGTCCAAGCTGAGATGAAATCCCCCTTTAGAGGGATTTTTTATATTAGGATGGATGTCTTAAATAAGGCAAGAAAGTCCATTGAATATGGGAAGGGCTAAGCGGGTAGCCGTGTGAAGGATGGTAGGGAAGGGCCTGCTAAGGCACTGTCCGCAGGACCGCAGCGGAGCGGAGTCCCGAACAGCCTGACCTGACGAAACGGTGCGCAGCAAGAGAGGTCCAGTGGACCTCTCTAGTGTAGGAACTGCAGCAAGCCTGCTGCAGCCTCCAGGGGGCACACCCAAATAAAGATCTAAAAGCGAAGTACCCATTAAATACTTACCTTTACGTATCGCTATACATCAAATGAAATTATGCATAAATCAGGCTTTGTAAATATCATAGGAAATCCGAATGTTGGGAAATCTACGCTGGTCAATATCCTAGTAGGCGAGCGTATGGCGATCATCTCCGCCAAACCGCAAACGACGCGTCATCGTATGATTGGGATCGTGAATGGGGAGGATCATCAGATCGTGTTTTCGGATACGCCGGGGATCATCAAGGAGCCGCATTATGCCATGCAAACGAATATGAATCGCTATGTGTTTAATTCATTTGAGGATGCAGATGTAGTACTGTTTATGACAGATATGGTGGAGCAATATGATGAAGATCATCCGCTCATAGAGCATCTGGCCAAGACCGATAAGCCACTCTTTTTGATCATTAATAAAACGGATTTATCGAATGAAGTAGAAGTGATGAAAAGGATACAGCAGTGGCACAAACGTTTGCCGAATATCACGGAGACAATTCCTACTTCTGCGCTGAATAAAGTAAATACGGATGTTCTTGTTGGGTTGATTGTGAACTTACTTCCTGAAGGGCCTGCCTACTACCCAAAGGATCAATTGACGGATAGATCCGAACGGTTTTTTATCAACGAAATCATTCGTGAAAAAATACTCTTGCTCTACCAACAAGAGATTCCATATTCTGTAGAAGTGTCCACTTATAGTTTTAAGAAAGCTCGGACTAAAAAGAAAGAACCGATTATCAATATCTCCACCTATGTATTCGTAATGCGTGAATCTCAAAAGGCCATCATGCTTGGTAAGGATGGTGCAGGAATTAAACAACTCGGTGAACAGTCAAGAAAGGACATCGAATCTTTTCTAGGTAAAAAGGTTTTTCTAGAACTTACTATCAAGGTGCGTAAAAACTGGCGAAACGATGAGAAGAGTTTGAAGCGATTTGGATATTGATTTTTAGCTTCTAGCTTTTAGTTTTCTAGTTGTTAACCACTTGAACAAGAAAAAAACATGAGAAATTTTAAAGATTTTGCGATTTGGAAAAGAAGTTTTGAGCTTGTTGATGCGGTATATCAACAAAGTGAGAATCTACCCAATGACGAAAAATTTGGATTGACATCTCAAATAAGGAGATGCGCTGTTTCTATTCCGTCCAATATAGCGGAAGGATGCAGTAGGCGAACGGATAAAGAGTTTGCTCGATTTCTTGAAATTGCTATTGGCTCTTCATTCGAGTTAGAAACGCAATTGCTTATTGCTCTTAGAAGAAACATGTTAGAAAAAGAGAAAATGGAGCCTATTTTGGATGAGTTGAATCAAGTGCAGAAGATGATAAATGCTTTTTATTCGAAATTAAAGGGAAGCTTCTAGCTTCTAGCTTCTAGCCTCTAGCCTCTAGCCTCTAGCCACTAGCTTCTAGCCACTAGCTTCTAGCTTCTAGCTTTTAGCCTCTAGCCACTAATAACTAACAGCTAGCCGCTAATAGCTAGCCGCTAACAACTAATAGCTAGCCGCTAATAGCTAGCCGCTAACCCCTAATAAAGCAATTGCTTAACCGAACTATCCATCAAGCCCTCCATGATTTGAATCAGCTGTTTAGGTTTATACATTCGCCAGTTTACGTCGTTGAAGTTGCCGCCGATATTTGCATAGTGGTGGATGCGCGTATCTGCCATTTCTTGTTCTACGTGTTGATGGGTGTTTAGGAAACAGATCCATCCGGAAGTTTCGTTGATGTCTTCAAACCACTCCTCGTAGTAGCAATTATCAGAACCGTGAAAGTTGAGAACATTCTCGCAGATGAGGACATATTTATCAATATCATGTAGGCTGAGATGATCTACGATTTCACGTTTTAGATACATGACATCATTGTGGAGGGTGTCGTTCCACTCACCGATAAGTTCGATGATGGCAAAGTGCTCATCATAGTCTACGAATAGCATTTTCATGTAAAGGGTGGAAGAACCGAATTCGTCCCACTGAGGATGTATGAAATAATTGTAGACTTTCTTCTTAAACATGAACTCGTCATAGCTTCTGCCATGAAAAGGAGAGTTGCTGTCGTCTGAAGCAACATATCGGTCTCGCCATTTGTAATATGGTTCTATATCATGCATAGGGTAAAGAAAGTCTCAATTATTGAATATATAGCTAATAACATGCCTCAAATGTAATGGTTTTCGTTTTGATGCCGCGTTTTTCTAGTTTTGTATTATTCGTAAATGTAGCAATAGCAGGATCATGTTGAAAATATATCTTACAGGGCCTGAATCGACAGGGAAGACTTCGCTAGCGAAGTCGCTGTCTGCGCACTTTGGGTGCCCATGGGTGCCAGAGTATGCTCGCCAGTATGTAGCAGAGCAGGGTGGAAAATATACGATGGATGATTTGAAAATCATCAGCAAAGGGCAGCTGGACTGGAATCGCTCCTTTGAGCAAGCTGCTCCCGAGATGTTGGTTTTGGACACTGGGCAAGCAGTGCTGCATGTATGGTCGGAGGATAAATATGCGCAGGTTGATCCGATCATAGTGGCCGCTTTGCACAAGCAAAAAGGGGCACTGCATATATTGTGTAGTCCAGATATAGATTGGGAGCCCGATCCGCTGCGAGAACATCCTGATGAGCGTAGAGAACTTTTTGAGAAATATGAATCATTGCTCCAAAAATATCAATTGGATTATGCTATACTCGCAGGAAAAGGAGAGGAGCGGGTAGATAGCGCTATACAGTTGGTCGAAAAATATTGTAGCTAAGTGACCTCAAAGCTCTGAAAACATCTAAATAATGTGAAAATCTTGTCGAGATTAGATGTTAAACAAGGGGAATGTTCTATCTTTATATAATATATAGGGCAGTGGAGTTAAGTTGGAACAAAGCGAACCGTCATCTTTTCAATGGCATTAAAAATTAAAAATTATGGGCTTTTTTAAAGAAATTAAGAATTTATTGTGGGCAAGTAAGTCAGTGGGTAAACACGCTGCTGAAAAAGGAATTGAACATGGTAAAGAAGTAGGCGGAGAGCTGTTGGACGATGCTGCAGATATGGCATCTAATATTGGAGGAAAACTAAAGGATAAGGCAGGAGATGCTTTGGACTCTGCAAAAGTACTGACTGGTGATGCATTTGGTTTAGCAAAGGATGCAGCAGGCAAGATGGTAGATAAGGCTGGAGATCTAGTCGAAGATGCGAAGGATATGGGTGCGGAAATGATAGATAAGGCAACGGACAAAGCAGGTGAATTGGTAGATACAGCAAAGGATACGGCCAAGAATGCAGCCAGCACAGTGAGCGATAAAGCTACTGATGCAGTAGATAGCACAGAAGAAGCTTTGAAAAACCTGACTGATGATTCGGCTGATGGGCTGGCTAATTCGAAAGATTTGGGAACAGATTTATTAGATGATGCAGGAGATGCTGCTAGCTCAGGTATAGATGGAGAAAAGAATGTACTAGAAAAGATAGGAGGAGACGTGTTGGCCGCAGGAGCTATCTTGGCTGGCAAAACAGCTGAGGTTGCAGAAAATTTGGGCTCTAAAGTTTTAGAAAAAGGAGATGAACTTTACGAAAAAAGTAAAGGCATGTCTGATGGACTTGGTGATGATGTTAGTAACTTTGGGGATAAGATATTAGACAAGGCTAAAGATTTAGGCGGAGACCTAAAAGATAAGGCTGAAGGTCTGGTCGATAAAGCCAACCGAGTAGCGAGCGGAGAGGAGGAGATGAAAAGTCTATCAGATACGGTAAAGGAAATGGGTGAAAAGTTTAATAAACCTACTGAATTTAGCGATACTATGGGATATGAGAACGCAAAAGGAAGTTTATTGGAAGGAAAGGATGATTTCTTTGATAAAATGTCTAAATATGCAGACGGAAACTACAGTGCCTTCGATGGCGACAAAGTGGACGACATAAAAGATGATATCAAAGATGGTCTTAAGGATAAGGCAAATGACTTATTTAAGAACACCAAAGAGATTTTGGGCGAAGATATTGATGATATTGTTGAGTAATTGATTGTTTTGCCCAGGTGGTGGAATTGGTAGACACGCCAGCTTGAGGGGCTGGTGCTCGCAAGGGCGTGCAGGTTCGACTCCTGTTCTGGGCACAATTCGTATTTTGAAAAAATTAACCCAAACCTGATTGATATGTCTTATCAATCAGGTTTGCTGCTTTATACTGGTACATAAATTGGTTATACTTCACGTAGAGTATTATTTTGAATCAGATACTGACACAAAATTGAGTTATTTTATTACCATTAAAGATTTGATAGCATGCGAAATTATTGTTGGCTCTTAGGATTAGGTTTTTTATTCATGATGTCTTGTGGAGATGGTACCGCAGAAGCGACGGCCTCTGCTGCTAAGGCTGGAATGACTAAGGCTGCTAAATCGGTATCAAAAGTCCAAGGAGATGCTATAAATGTGCGCATTAGCAATGGAAATGCAAAAACGGGCGAGCAGACCTGTCTCTCTTTTGTAGTCAATGACTTTAATCAGATCTTGGGATATCAACATAGCATAAAGTTTAATCCAGCTGAGTTAAAGTATACCAGTACAAGAAATCATGGAATCCCAAATTTGAATGAAAGTAACTTTGGAGCTACTAAGGCTGCGGAGGGTTCCATCAACTTTTTGTGGTTTGATATGAATGTCAAAGGCGTCTCTATTGCTGATAGAAGCAATCTATTCGATATGTGTTTTGAGGTATTAGCTCCAAAAGGAACCAAGTGTGAAGTATCCATTACAGACCAACCCATCAAAAGAGAAGTAGTAGGCCCTCAGAAAAAGAAGTTAAAATTGAATTCGACTCCAGGTTTTATTACAGTCGAGTAAAATTGCTAACTGCTGACAATCAATAGGATATTGTGTAAGTCGTAGAATAAATTTTATTAATATTTACTAAAATCAAGTCACAAATGAGCCTTTTTTGAGAAAAAATAGGGTAGATTTTGATTTTTTTGATTTGAATTTTACACCACTCTTTTCATGTAACTGACCACTTCTTACCTTTGTTTGACCGTTGCCTTGCTGTCAATTTTGGGTTTCAAATCCTCCTTATTATTGTTAGGTAATCTTCTCTAGTCACACTAATAAATTACAACTCTTTCCCTTAACTACAATATGAGCCATATTGCAGTATCAAGTTGATTAATTGGCTGCCTTTAGCAATTCAACTTAATTCTGAACCTTTTAAACCGCCCACTATGGATCATTTTTTAATTTACATTATCGTATCATCTATTGTAACCTTGATATCTGTAACATTTGCTTACAAACATGAGGAAGAAGAATTGCGACTTGTAGATTTTGTAAAAAATGAACTAGATGGTGGGCATATAGAAAATGCTCCTGTATACTCCGAGCAATCAATGAAAGCAACAAATTCGAGTACCATAGGCAAAAGTTTAGAGGCTAGCCTATCTTAATGTAATTAAAGAAGGTGTAAAGGGTGGTTGCATTGTTGTAGAGAATAATAATATATCCGCTACTAGCAAATTGATCAATTCCATTTTGAACTATCATTTATTAACTTTGCATAGTTTAAATTGATTGAATTGTTCCTATGACCTGTTTGAAGCAAATTATTGTTTTACCCTTTGCCTTCTTTATTTTTTACACATTCAGTCTGAGTAATCTGCAAGCTCAACAAGCGCAGTTCGTATCTGCAAAAAATGCACATCCGCTGCTTTCCACAAAAAAACTGAATCCCACAAGGTCAAATTTTTCAAATAGTTTAAGTCTACCTATCTATAGAGTTCCTGTCAACTTGTACAAGAAGTATATGATCAGAGTGAAGCAAACAGACAAGAGGTTGTTGCGACAAGTGGTTGATCATGATACTCATACTTTGTATTCCGCCAAATCAGGGGAGCATAGTGGTTATGATTATTACCTGTCTGCTGCATTCCAACATAAAGCGTCTGCGGAATCTTTTATGAAGGAATTACCACCAGATATAGCTAGAAAAGCAATTCTAGTAAAGATGGAACCCAACAAGTTGAAGTGCCATTGCTTTGGGAAATTTTAGTAGTAGTGTTCGGAAAGTTTATTAGATAGGGGTGTTCAGAAGTAAGGAAGTATAAATAGATCAAGATTTTACAATTTGAGAATGTATAATCTAAAAGAGGGCAAAGATTTATAATTAGGAATAAATTTCGGCCTTTATAGATTTAGCGTCGTAAGCGTCAGAAAAGTCGTAAGCAAGCTTTATGGTCGAGCAAACGAGTGCTAAGCAAAAGAGTCACTGTACAACGTAGGGGGCGAATATGTCTTGAAAGCTGCTTTAGGGCGAGTTTTAAGCTTGTAGACTTTTTAGCTTACGTAAGCGTTAAGAATCTATACAGCCAGGAGCTTTTTGTTACTTTTTTGCGGGAAAAAAGTAAGAGCAAGAGAAGCAAGAATAATGTTATTGTAGATCAATATT
>CALJVI010000268.1 GCA_937974575.1 uncultured Saprospiraceae bacterium
AGGAAAAGCCATCGTTATGATGGGGATCATGAAGATGACCGTAGATGTAGAAGAGTTGATCCCAGCCAACGAGCCTATACCCACCCACAATCGAAAGTCAGTAAATACAGAATCCGTATCCTCATCAGCCACCTTTGAAACGAAATTGGATATCAGAGGTCTGAGACGTGAAGAAGCGATCCAAACCTTAGAAGTTTTCTTGGATAAAGCGATAGTCAATAATGTAGATATATGCCAAATCATTCATGGCAAAGGCAATGGCATTTTGAAAAAGTCTGTTCTCAAAAAGATACGAGAGTATAAAGATGTCAAGGAATATTTCCATCCGGAGGCAGAGGCTGGTGGAGATGGTGTGACTATAGTGCATTTTTGATTTGCTAAGATTTATAATACATGAGCTGATCCTTTTTTTTAGAATCAAAGTTTCAAAATCAAGTAAGATCCAAATGCGTCAGGGATAGAAAGAGAGCGAGGTGCATTCCGCTAGGATGCGCCGAAGCTGTCTTTTGCGTGGAGCCAGGTAGCAAGGGATGGTGCGCAAAAGACCGAAACGCATGTGGAGCTCTGTATAGCCCGGCCTATGGTCATTCACTATTTTCAGTGAAAGACCATGGGAGACGCCCAAATCAGGATTAGTCAAAAAGTATATCCACTCAAAAATTACATATTTTTAATTGCAATAGATCGCCTGCTATAAAATATTGCTATCTTCGCGGCATGGATAAAAGGGTGATAATATTAGATTTTGGTTCGCAGTACACACAGCTTATTGCACGCAGAGTCAGGGAGTTAAATATCAGAAGTGAAGTATATCCTTACAATAAGTATCCGGTAGAAGATGAGGATAAGATACAAGCAGTCATCTTATCTGGGAGTCCTTTCTCTGTATTGGAGCCAGATGCATTGCCTGTAGATTTGACCCCGTTTTTGGGTAAGAAGCCAGTCTTGGGGATCTGCTATGGTGCTCAGTATCTAGCACATACCTTGGGAGGACAGGTGAAACGATCCGAAAAACGGGAGTATGGTAAGGCCAAGTTGGCCAGCTTTGCACTTGCTAGTGATCCGTTTGTGAAGCAGGTGGATACGGGTTCACAAGTATGGATGTCGCATGGGGATACTATTTTTGATCTGCCAGAAACTTTTGAAGTTTTGGCTAGTACCCACGATATTCCAGTGGCTGCTTTCAAGGCCAAAGCTGAGACATATGATGCACCAGTCTATGGCATACAGTTTCACCCAGAAGTAACGCACTCGATACAGGGAAAGCAAATGTTGGAGAATTTTCTGATTGACATTGCAGACTGTGATCAGACCTGGACGGCGGATTCTTTTATAGAAAGTACCATTGCAGATATCAAGAAAAAAGTAGGAGAGGATCAAGTACTTATGGCCTTGAGCGGAGGGGTTGATTCAACCGTGGCTGCCGTGTTACTACATAGAGCGATTGGTGATCAGTTGTCTTGCTTTTTTGTTGACAACGGCCTCTTGCGTAAAAATGAATATGAAGAAGTGCTCGCCTCCTACAAAGATATGCAGCTCAATATCCAAGGCGTAGATGCTAAGGAAGAGTTTTATTCTGCTCTGGCTGGAGTGTCGGATCCTGAGGGGAAGAGAAAGGCCATCGGAAAGACATTTATTGATGTGTTTGAGCGCGTGTCCAAAGAAAATTCAAAGGTAAAGTGGCTCGGGCAAGGGACGATATATCCGGATGTGATAGAGTCGATCAGTGTGTCAGGTCCTGCCGTGACGATCAAGTCGCATCACAACGTAGGTGGGCTGCCAGATTATATGCGATTGGAGTTGGTGGAGCCATTGAGGATGTTGTTTAAAGATGAGGTACGAGTAGTCGGAAGAGCATTGGATATCAAGTCTAGTATTATAGATCGTCATCCATTTCCAGGGCCAGGATTAGGTATTCGTATCCTTGGTGATGTGACTCCAGAAAAAGTAAGAATACTGCAAGAAGCAGATCATATTTATATCGGTAAACTGAAGAGTAGCGGATACTATAATGAGGTCTGGCAAGCGGGTACTATATTGTTGCCGATTCACTCAGTGGGAGTGATGGGCGATGAGCGTTCATATGAGCAAGTAGTGGCTTTGCGAGCGGTAAATTCTAGTGATGGAATGACGGCCGAGTGGAGCAAGATTCCTTATGAATTGTTGGCGGAAATATCCACCGATATTATCAATAATGTAAAAGGTATAAACAGAGTAGTTTATGATATTAGCACCAAACCACCTTCGACGATTGAGTGGGAGTAAGATCCTATTCTACACTTTGTGTATCCTATTGTTTGGAGCCTGTAAGGCAGGTAAAAAGACTGTAAGCGATGTTCCGCAAGCAACTTATAACCAGCCTACTATGGAGGTGGATACGATAGCTTGGACAGATGATACTACTGCTCCAGAACCCATAGAATCTGATGAGATTCAAATGGATAATTCTGGTTCTGATCTTAATGCAAATGATACTTCTGTCCCAAGCACAGAAAAAAAAGAAGCTTACAATATCTCCGTGCTATTTCCATTTTATTCGGACGCTTACAATCCAGAGAATGATCGTTCGCGCAAGAAGTCCCTACGAGCTATCCACCTGTATGCAGGAATGCAATTGGCTGTCGAAAAGTTGGAAAAAGAAGGTGTGAAGATGAACATCGATGTGATGGATACCAAGGGAAAAACCGATGTAGTGCGCAGTCAGTTTCAAAAAAATAGTGTGTACAATTCGGATGTTATTTTTGGTCCTTTCCGAAGCGACAATTTGAAGATAGGAGCCGAAGTAGCAAAGCAAATGAAGCGGCCATTTATTTCGCCTATGAATCCTTCGAGTACGATCACAAATAACAATCCCTATTACATACAAGTAAAACCCAGTCTGGAGTCACACTGTGTAGCTATCACGAATCATGTCATGGAAAAGTATAGTCCTGCACAGGTCGTATTAGTAGCTCGTGACAAGTCTGGAGAAAAGCAACGAATGGCACTTTTTCAAAATGCCATGGAGCAACATCCAAAGACACAAAAGGGAGAACGATTTAGAGAATACTTGGTCAGTGACTACGGGAATGAGTTTGATAATATGCAATTTGAAAATTACATCATCGAAGGGGTGCCAACAGTATTTGTGGTTCCATCTTGGTCTAGCGAAACTTTCATCAACAATGTGCTAAGAAAGATAAGGCTCGTAAAAGGAGAGAATGAAGTAGTCGTCTACGGGATGCCTCAATGGAAAAAATTTGAGCGAGTGAGTTACGATTATTTTGATGCACTTAATGTGCATATCAGCAGCGATAACCAACTAGATAAGAGTAAAAAGAACATTCAGAATTTTGCAAAAGCATATTTCTACAAGTTTGGAGAATCGCCGAGCGAGGATGCTTACTACGGCTATGATATGACCTTGTATATGGGACGTATGTTGATCAAGTATGGCAATCAGTTTCAATCCAAGATTGATGCGGAGCCTTATATGGGCCTTGGTTCTGCATTTGATTTTCAGACGGTATATGACTTGTCCGATGATAATCTCGAAACTGCTCCATTAAAGTATATCGAGAACAAGCATGTAGACATTTTGCATTTCAAAGAATTTGTTTTCCAATTGGTGGAATAGGCTTTTATCGAGACTTATTTTTTGGCGCACTCCCGCTTCACTTGTTTGAGTGGGGTGCTGAGCCTTGCAATACCTTGATTACTATATAGATAGCTGAAATAGGGTAGGCGGGACCGAGCTTTCCGCTTTACTCCGATCCCTAGACCACCACCATTTGAAAAAAATGGTGTTGCACGAATTCATCAGCTTCCATCGTCTTTCCTCGTACCTCGTCAAGCCACTCCAAGCTGTGATTCGTAGCAGGTCTATGCATCTACGTGCTCGCTACTATCTCTGTGCG
>CALJVI010000269.1 GCA_937974575.1 uncultured Saprospiraceae bacterium
TATGAACAGATTAACAGATGTCGTAAAACACTTGATTATCATCAATGTGATCGTCTATGTGACCTTTACGCTTTTGCTCCCGCAGCTGCAACACTTTTCCATACTATACATGCCATGGGGCAGAGAAGATATGTTTGCACCAATTCAATTAGTATTGCATATGTTTATGCACGACCCTAATGGTCTGATGCACATCATATTTAACATGTTAGGTTTATTTTTTCTTGGCCCTCATGTAGAAAGAATTTTAGGTCCAAAAAAGTTTTTAATCTTCTATTTGGTTTGTGGTTTCGCCGCAATGAGTCTTCATTTATTTCTTGATTACATCGGGTTTATATACACTTTAAATGTAAAAGGGGCCTCAGGAGCGATAATGGGAGTTTTCATTGCATTTGGTATTTTATTTCCAAATACTAAGCTAATGTTACTATTTCCTCCCATTCCAATCAAAGCCAAATACCTAATAGGAGCCTATGTCTTATTTGACATATTCGGTGGTTTTAGTGGAGCAAGCACGGGAATCGGTCATTTTGCCCACTTAGGAGGAGCCATTTGTGGCTTCGTACTGATGTACATTTGGGACTTTGTAGATTTTAAACGATTGAGATAAGTGCTTAGAAATGATTAAATAACAAGTTTAGCATTCCTCAAAAAACATAAACATATAGCACAAACTTAACGTTAAAGTTAAGGTATACTAAAAGAAGAAATTCAAAGAAATAAAACAGATGTTCGAGTCCTTTTGGAAAGACATTAAGTACAAAGCCGAAACTGGCAATATGGTGACACGACTCGTCATCATCAATGTAGCTGTATTTGTAGCTGTAAATCTTGTTTTTTTTGGCTGTAATGCCTTTGCTGGCGACTCAGCTACATCCGCATATCGGACCTTTCTAAAGTGGATTTCTCTTTCCTCTGATGTCATATATACCTTGACTCATATTTGGGTACTCATCACGCACATGTTTGTGCATGAGGGCTTTATGCACATACTTTTCAATATGTTGTACCTATACTGGTTTGGAAACATCTTGGGGGATATGATTGGGGACAAAAAGATATTATCCATATACCTCTTAGGTGGACTAATGGGCGCTTTAGTTTATATGGCCACGGCCAAATTTCTAGGTGCTGGAGGCATAGCAATGGGCGCATCTGCGGCTGGTCTAGCTATCGTAGTCTCTTCCGCCATGGTTGCACCAGAGTACAATATGCGTCTCCTCTTTTTGGGAGATGTCAAATTGAAATGGATCGCTTTCGCCGTAGTCCTCATGGATCTGGTCGCCTTGGCTACACCAGGCAGCACCAATTCTGGTGGTCATGCAGCACACCTTGGTGGAGCACTTATGGGATTTTTATTCATCAGCAGCTTGAACAATGGCAAAGATCTTTCGATCCCGATCAATAATTTTTTCAAGAAAATCAAGAATGCCTTTCAGGGAAATAAGCTCAAAGTCGCCTATAAAAAAGAAAGTGTTCCTAGAAGAAATCCTCTGAAAAGAAATCAAAAGGCACATGCTGTAAGTGATGATCGACAGTCAGACCAAGATCAACTCGATGCTATCTTAGATAAGATCAAACTCAAGGGCTATGATAGTCTGAGTAGTTCAGAAAAAAAATTCCTAGCTGACGCAAGCAAAAAGTAAGTTTAATAAACCGATGCTGTGAAGGCACTAAAAAAGTTTTTCATCTTCCTCAATATATTGCTCTTTATAGCCACCATCATGAGCTATTTAGCGCCTTACGTAAATCCGACTAAAGCTTGGATTTTTCCCTTTTTCGCTACCGCATATTTTTGGATGTTCCTTGGGAATTTTGTTTTCATAGGACTATGGGCCATTATCAAAAACAAGCTGTGGCTACTGTCCTTTTTAGCCCTCCTGCTTGGAGTGCAACACATTGGCTCTTATCTAAATATCTCCATGAGTAGCTCCTCAGATACGGACATCAGTATCATGAGCTATAATGTAGGTAAGCAAGCATTTCCAAGAGACAAAGAGGCTTATGCCCAATATAATAAAGAGTTTACCGATTTTATGAGTCACCCTGACAAGCCTGATATTCTATGCTTGCAAGAAGCAGGCTGGTTTCGATTTTACAAAGACAGCCTATCTTATCCGCATGTCCAAAAAGCGGGTACGCTGGCCATTCTTTCAAAGCATGAAATCAAAGATCAGGGAATTATCAATTTTGAAAAATCCTCCAATCGCTTGGTATGGGCAGATATCCAAGTAAAAGATAGGATCTTACGGGTAGTAAACATACATCTACAGTCCAATAAAATAAGTGATCAAGCCGAAGATCTGGTCAACAACGCAGACTTTAAGGAAAAGAAAACTTGGCTGGGCATCAAATCTGTAATAGGCAAAATCAAACGAGCTACCTCTATGCGTACGAGGCAATCCATAGATACTAAGAAGTTTATCAATGCCTCTCCATACCCTACTATAGTATTGGGTGACTTCAATGATACCCCCTTATCGTATACCTATCGCCATATCGCAAAAGGCCTCAAAGATGCCTTCAAGCAAAAAGGAAACGGGATTGGTATCACCTTCGCTGGTGTTATACCTGGCTTGAGAATAGACTATATCCTAGGCAATAAGGACATCCAGTTTAAGCGCTATCATTGTCCAAAGGTTGATTATTCGGATCACTATCCCATTATCTGTCATTTTGATTTTAAGCATACACCTAAGTAGTACTTACATCGCATTTGTTTATAAAATAATTTACTTTTACACTCATGAATATAGATCTGGTTATACATAATACCCTTAGCAATAAGAAAGAGAAGTTTGAGCCTATAGAAGACGGCTATGTAGGCATGTATGTATGTGGTCCTACCGTGTACAGCGATGTACACTTAGGCAACTGCCGGACTTTTGTCAGTTTTGATATTATCTATCGCTATCTAAAATATCTTGGATACAAGGTGAGATATGTACGTAATATCACAGATGTTGGTCACCTAGAGGGAGATGTAGACACGGGTGCTGAAGACAAAATTTCTAAAAAAGCACGTTTAGAAAAGCTTGAACCCATGGAGGTAGTCCAGCAATATACCGTTGGCTTCCATGATATCATGCGCATCCTCAATACTGAGGCACCGAGCATAGAGCCGCGTGCTACTGGGCATATCATAGAACAAATAGAAATGGTGCAAGCTATTATCGACAATGGTTTTGCCTATGAGAAGAATGGATCTGTATATTTTGATACCATCAAGTTTGCTAAAGACAAAGATGTCTACGGTCAATTATCTGGTCGTATTCTTGAAGACTTGATGGTAGAAACTCGTGAGCTAAATAATCAAAGTGAAAAAAATAATCCAGCAGATTTTGCGATTTGGATAAAAGCAGATGAAAGTCATATCATGCGTTGGAATTCACCTTGGTCAGTAGGTTTCCCAGGCTGGCACCTAGAGTGCTCTGCCATGAGTACCAAGTATCTCGGTAAGACTTTTGACATCCATGGTGGTGGAAATGATTTGAAGTTTCCTCACCACGAAAATGAAATTGCGCAAAATTTTGGAGCTTGTGGCTGCCAACCAGCCAACTATTGGTTGCATACCAATATGCTCCTGATGAATGGCAAGAAAATGTCTAAGTCCATCGACCCAGAAACTGGTGTGAGCAATTCTATTACGCCACAAGAATTATTCACGGGTAATAATCCAAATATATCTAAAGCATTTAGCCCGATGGTGATTCGTTTCTTTATGCTGCAATCGCACTATAGAAGTACTTTGGACTTGACTGATGCCGCTTTGGTTGCGGCAGAGAAAGGGTATCGTCGCTTGATGGAAGCCAATAAGGTTTTACAAAATTTTGCGGCTATTGAGAATGGAGCTGCGGGAGACTTAGATAAAGAAATCAATCTCTTGATAGACAAAACGCATTCTGAGATGAGCCATGATTTCAACACGCCTATGGCAATGGCTCGTTTGTTCGAATTGGTTCCAAAAGTAAATGGTCTCAAAGAAGGGCACTTATCATTCAGTGATTTGACAACAGATACATTAGATAGACTGAAGCAAGTCTTCTCTGATTATATTTATACTATTTTTGGTTTGAAGGATGAACTAGATAGTGCTTCTAGTGGCAACAGTTCTATGGATGGGTTGATGCAACTGGTTATCGAATTGCGTCAAGGTGCTCGTGAAAACAAAGACTGGCCAACCTCTGACAAAATAAGAGACACTTTAGCTGAGTTAGAGATACAACTCAAAGATGGAAAAGAGGGGACGAGTTGGTCGAAAATATAATTGTTATTAACGGTAAAGAAAAACATAGATGAATAAATTTGGTGTCGCTTTTTTGAAGTTTCTTTTTGTATCGCTTATTGCAATGGTGCTGTGGCAGTGTAATCCTGACCCGCCAATGCAAAACAAACCAGTAATAAAAACTCCAAATAGAGCACCAATTGCCAATCAAAGAAAAGTACCTAAGTTTGAGCAGGATTCGGCTTATGCACATATTCAAAAACAAATTTCCTTTGGTCCTCGTGTCCCCAATATGGAAGGACATAAAGCATGCAAAACATGGTTGGTCAATAAACTCCAATCTTATAAAGCAACAGTTATTGAGCAAGACTTCCAAGCGGACTCATACTATGGAGTGACGTATAATGGTACCAACATTATTGCTCAATATAATCCTGAAGTAAAAGACAGAATACTACTCGCTGCACATTGGGACACACGACATATCGCAGAAAAGGATGATAATGTAGCTATGCAAGAGAAGCCTATTGATGGCGCAGATGATGGCGCAAGTGGAGTTGGAGTGCTCCTAGAAATAGCGCGTTTGGTGAGTGCCAATGGTATAGATATTGGCCTAGATATCATATTATTTGACGCAGAAGATAATGGCATTAGTAGCTCTGAGGCGGAAACAGAAGCAGAATACATCGCCAATAATGAAACGTGGTGTCTAGGTTCTCAATACTGGGGCAAGAATCCACACAGTTCTAACTATAAAGCTAGATTCGGAATACTACTGGACATGGTAGGAGCCAAAGAAGCATACTTTCCGCTGGAGGGGCACTCTCTTAGAGAAGCAGGGCCATTATTGTCCAAGGTTTGGGACCTGGCTAAAACAATGGGTTTTGGCAATTACTTTGTGTCAGAAAAAGGAGGTACGATCACCGATGATCATTATTATGTTATGAAGTATCGTAAGATCCCTATGATTGATATTATAAATCTTTCGCCAAAGTCCTCTCAGTCTTTTGGCGACCATCATCATACACATGATGACAATCTCGACGTGATAGATAAGCGTACACTCAAAGCAGTAGGCAGAGTAGTAACTGCTGCTTTGTACCGGCAGAACAATGGGACTTTGCAGTAAACGCTCCTAGTTGTACTTTTTATTTGGGGCTGCCTGCTTGTGGCCTGCCCGCCTTGGCTCTGCACCAAGCAGACCGAGCTATCCGAGGGTCCGCATTCGCTCCCGTCCCGATGAAAAAATCGGGACTGCCCAGCAGAGCTGGTCACCTCTCCTATCTCTCATCCATTGGCTTTTTCTAGGATGTAGACACTTATTATTATTTGAAAATAGTAGCCAACCTTTTATAGCATAAAACTATTACATTCTTTATATTGTATGCTTCATCCAAAAAAGTGTGAACCATGTCTTCAAAATTTTATGAAATAAATTACCGCTTTACATCTTCTTTAGAGGATAATGAAGCAAGCAGCTACATTTCATCCTATGAGGGAAATATAGTACAAGGAGATATCGATACAGAGGAAGAAATTATTATCGGCAAACTCAAATTGGACCTCATACATATCAGCCGTGCGTATGACAATCGTTTTCCAGTGATCGAAGTATTCGATTTCGACAGCCAGATCATAAACATGGCAGAGTACATCTTTGATTTTGACAAAGATGACTTCAAAGAAGAAATTAAAGATTTTTATGATGGCGCTTATATACATAGTGGCATTTGTCTATTGAGGCACATAGAGCTTGTGGAGTCTCATAGAGGAAAAGGCATCGGCACAAAAGTGTTACAAGATATTTTCAATAGATTCTCTAGCAGCTGTGGCCTGTTTGTAGTAGAAGCTTACCCGCTACAATTTAGACAAGAATCCGTTGACAAATCT
>CALJVI010000270.1 GCA_937974575.1 uncultured Saprospiraceae bacterium
ATATTGGAAAAACTGCCATTTGACAATTCATAGTTCAATACCTGAAATTGGTAATTAGGATAAGTAAACAAATCAAAATCAATCTTATCATTCGTATACTTTCCTTTATAGACACTCACCCCTGGCACTCCTGGCTCCGTAGAATGGCAAAATATATCCACTATACCATCTTTATTGTAATCCTTCATTAAAAGGAAATTCTCAATTTTAGGAAAATTCTCTATATAACTCTGGTTATAGGTGTACCCTTCGCCATCACGTATCATAGGTAATATGACATTTCCGATTCTATCAAATACCAGCACGTCAGAGATACCATCATTGTTAAAATCTACATTACTCAACTGCGGGGCATTCAATCCCCCAGCAAACGGATTTGACAATTCCACTCCATTAACGATTACATCTGCTACATTCTCTTGGGTGAATTGTTGAGCAAGAGCAGAACCTGATAAGCATAACAGTAAATTTAGAGTAACGTAAAATCTGATTATCATAGCATTCATTTTATTAATTGAGTATATCTTTTCTCCTAGGTATTAGGATCCTCTACAAAATACAAATTATTTACAACAGTCTTTGTCTTTTAGTTTTCAAACGCTCATGTACATACCTTGTTCACTCAGCTACACTGCATATCCTAAGAGTTAATCTACTTAACAACTCTAATCACATCAATCACTTTGCCGCTGTGCATAGTTGTATTTTGGGCGCTTTATCAGGTCATCCGCTTGTATTCAGCACCTGCTATGTCTATTCAGGATATGACTATCTAGTATTCGCTCATCCGCTCATCCGTCGCTAGTCATTCCTTCATTAGACCTAGCAGGCACCTCATATCGCTTCTACCCTGAGCGCAAGAAATCAAAATGCATATAGTTGAATATATAACCCTATTGGAAGTTTACGTTCTGTATTTAAAATCGCATAAAGAAATCATTCAGATTGTCCTGAGCATGCAACTCAAGTTTCTTACGCAATCTATATCGACTAGCCTCAACTGACCTGATGGTTACATTCAAAAGTTTTGAAATTTCCTTAGTAGTAAGGTTCATTCTCAAGTACGTACACATCTTTATATCCTTAGGAGTCAATCCTTCAAATTTAGATTGTAATCGTTCTACAAAGTCCCCATTCAACTCATTAAAGTGAAACATAAACTGCTCCCAATTGTTCGTATTCGTTTCTTCTTGGCTAATCAATTTTATGGTACTGTTGATTCTAGATTTTACCAGATTGTCGGAGGATATCTTCTTGATTTCTTGTAGGTTCTTTTTTAGATCAATAAACGTTTCATTTTTTTGTACTAGATTCATTGTGGTAGATATCAGTTCCCGCTTCTTATGTTCCAGCTGATTTTTGATCTTTTCATTTTCTAATCTTTTGATTTCCTCTTCAGACTCTTTTACCGTTGTTTCGACTTGTGTCTCTAAAGCTGCTTTCTCTTTTCGGCTTTTGCGCACTAAATACAAGGCAACAAAACCTGCAAGAAGGAAAAAACAAAACTTAGCTAGTCCAGTGGCATACCAAGCAGTATCAATATCTATCGGTAGGTGTAATTTTAATGCTTCACTTGTTTGACTTTTAGCTTCCAAGAGAAATGTATACGAACCATGACCTAAATTTGTGTATTCTTTATTGGTCTGATCTGACCATTCAGACCAGTCTGCATCAAAGCCATCCAGTTTCCATCTGTACATGAAGAGCTTGTCCAAACTAAAATTCACCACATTAAAATCAAAACTTACAGAACTAAACCCAACAGGCAATTCCAACTCGGTTTGGTCTATTTCATTAGACATATTGTAATAAATCAATTCATTACTAAGTCGGCCTCTACTTGTAGAAGATAACATCAACGTATGCGGTGATTGTGCAGATATACTTCGATTCCTATCATAATGAATGAATCCCTTGGTGGTACTTATAAATACCTCATCTCCATTATGAATATAAATATCTTCAAAGCCATCATTCATTTGAGATTTTAAAAAAGGAAAAACTTGCTTGTTTATCTCCAGTTCAAGGCCTTTATTTCTGATTTGAAGCAGCCCAACCTCCTTACTTGTGATAAACCATAGATCCCCATTGGGAGAATTATACAGTCTTCTTATTTTTTCTTCCTTATCAAAATGAACTGCCAATTCTTGATAATTAGTGAACCGCTGTTTTTCTTCATCAAATACAAATATTCCAGTTTCACCGCAAAACACAATTTCATCATTCACTTTAAATACATGATTATGCAAATCAGAGGGTAATCCATCTGACTTTCCAAATTTCTGGATACGCTTATTCTTCCGATCTATTTTATAAATACCTCGATATGGATGAGCCATCCACATGTCGCCATTCTTACCTTGAACTATAAATCTGCTTGACTCGACTAAGCCCTCTTGCTTTCGGATATTTTTTAAAGCACCATCAATACTTGTAGCGTAGCTCAGCCCTTCGTAACCCCCAATAATCAATTTATTTTCGTGATAGTCATCCTCTTGAAATAACCAATAACCTGTACCTTCTGTGATCGCTTCTGCTGTAGTAAGATCTACTTCAAAGGCTCCCTTATTATGAGATAGAAACAACTTGCCTAGCACCTCGTTCAAGCCCCAAGTTTGACCGTCGGTACCATCGATCATCTCATATAAATTAAAGTTTTCAAGAGACAAACTAGCAGCTAAATTTCTCACATACAGTCCATTGTCTGTAGCTAAATACAAATGATCCTTGAAAACATGGGCCCCATAACCAATGCCTTCGTGGGCTTTATCGGGAGAAATTCTTGTAAAAGGTGAATTGGTGTATATCAAGCTTAATCCTTTATTCATGCCTACCCACAGATTGAAAGCTTCATCCACATATAGGGCTTGCGCTTTATTGCTGAGTAGCCCTTCTTCTCGACCAATTCTAGAAACAAAAGACCCTTCTCTATTTATAATAATGACACCACTAACAGCAGTACCAATTGCATAGTTGTCTTCTGATATTCTTGCCAGTGATAGGCCTTTGACATCCTTGAGAAGATCGTTTATAGACGAAGGGAAGGCCTTTAATGAAGAGTTCGACATCAAAAACAATCCATTATTTTGGCTTAGTACTAATTGAGTAGACCGATCATATTTTTGAATCCCTTTCATAGCAATACGGTTAATCCCAGGTCCAACTTCCAGTGCATTCCATCCAGAGCCCGTATTATAAATCAGAAATCCATCTTGGTCTTGAGCAAAAAGCTTGTCATCAGATTTAAAAAGTGATTTTATTTTCTTCTCTTGATAGACGCTGGAATCATCAGCACCTAATTCATATATGCGACCAGATGATCTAAAAAACACGGCTTCGCCAAAAATTTGAATATCCCAAACATCTTCAAAGTCACGATATTCATCCTCAAAACGCCCTGCCAAGCTAGTAAATGTATAGTCTCCATTATTCTGTAATTCGAAATAACCAAACTCATTTTGACCTCCAACATATACTTTGCGGTCCTTAGAAACAGCCAATGACCTTGCTAGAGTCCTATTTGGAAGATAATAGGTTCGCCAGTCTGATCCATTATTTACGAGTAAACCATCATTATTTGCCACATATATAACACCGTTTACATCCTGAGATATAGCCCAATTTTGTGTCCCAGCTTTGTAAGCCTCTTTATCGTAGGAGTGGACGAAAGGTACACCCAGTGCTGTGGCCTGCTTAATTTGACCATAAATTGGGTTAAGACATAGCATTACTACTCCTATCAAGGATAGAAGGTGTAAAAAAAGCAGATGTGAGGTAAATTTCATCGTTTGAGTAGTAAAATCGTATAAATATAGGACTAAAAATGGAAATATTGAGGAATGTGAGTAGTTATAACGCAGAAGAAATACAGAGATAGAAGCACATTTTACATAGTTTTACCTGTGTTACTGAGTAATAGTAGCATTTTTCCCAAATACAATTGATATCTGAATAAACTGTTATATGAGTAACCAATTTCCTCACTTGAGTATTGATAAAGTCCATATTTATCGCAAATCAACTACATTCATAGCCATATTAAGCTTCGTATTACTTTCATTTGTGGGCAATGCTCAAACAACCGTTTCAGGTGAGATAATTGATGCGAACTCTGGTGAACAGCTCATTGGCGTAAGCATAGTAGAACAGGGCCGTATTGATAATGGTACCATTTCAGATATAGACGGCTCCTTCTCCTTGGACGTCTCAAGCCCTACAGCTACCTTATTATGCAGCTATATTGGATACGATGACCTTAGCATATCTGCAACCCCTGGCAATAAAATGCTTATTAGTCTTGTAGAGGCAACTACTTTATTAGACGAAATAGTAGTTGTAGGATATGGAACTCAAAAAAGAAGTCAAATAACAGGTGCTGTTTCTGTCGTAGATGCTGAAGACCTTGAAAAAACGGCCAACTTCAGAGTTGAACAAGCGCTTCAAGGAAAGTCATCTGGTGTCCAGATCACTCAATCTTCCGGTTCGCCAGGAAATGCCTTCTCTGTAAAGATTAGAGGAGTAGGTACTCCATTGAATAGTGATCCACTATATATTGTTGATGGTGTTTGGCTAGAATCAGTTGATTTTCTCAACCCCAATGATATTGCCACTATTTCTGTTCTTAAAGATGCAGCCTCTGTTGCCATTTACGGTACTAGTGGTGCCAACGGTGTAGTTATAATAACTACAAAAGAAGGGAAAATCGATAAAAAAGGTACCATCAGCTTTGACAGTTACTTCGGCAATCAAAAAGTAGCCAACACTGTTGACCTTCTCAATGCAGAACAGTATGCTACCCTCCTTCTTGAAGCCAATGAAAATAACCCTTTGGATCTACCTGAGCCTAGTACCCTAGGAGAAGGAACAGATTGGCAAAAAGAGATCTTTCAAGAAGCTCCTATACAATCGCATCAAATATCATTTTTAGGTTCTGGTAAGAAGACAACTTACGGTATCGTAGGCGGCTACTATGATCAGCAAGGGGTAGTCGGTGGAGAGAAATCTCAATTCGAAAGATATAGTACTCGTTTTAAAAGCACTTCTCAATTAAATGATGCTGTAAAAGTAACCAGTAATGCCAGTTATACTCACTTTAAAAGAGCAGCGCTTCCTGAAAATAATGAGTTTGGTTCTCCTGTCGCTTTTGCATTAAATATAGATCCTATCACTTCAGTTTTAAAAGACGACGGAACTTACAATTTTTCTAGAATTGTAACTGGTGATATCAAAAATCCAGTGAACAGAATAGCCGTTACGAATAGCATCTATACCGCTGACAAACTTATAGGTTCTATCGGAACAGAGGTTAAAATATTGAAAGGCTTGACATATAAAATGCAAGGTTCTCTAGATCAAACTTTTGCTAATCAATTTAACTTTACACCAAAATATAATCTTGATCCTACTAGCGCATTTGTTCATGAGCGTGTAGATCAAAATAGTCTAGGTAAGGAAAACAGAAAATGGAGGAACCTGCTTTTAGAGAATATCTTAGAGTATAGATTCTCTCCAATGGAAGGTTTAAACCTAGCACTATTAGGGGGTACTTCATATGTGGATAGATTTTACTTCGCCACAGGTGTTGGTCTAGCAGATCTCCCTTCCAATAATATCGAAGACGCATTCATTACCAATCAAACACTAAATGTTAACAATAGAGATAATCTGAGTGTTTTTGAATTCACTGAAGCTTCAACACTCATTTCATATTTTGGAAGAGCAAACTTGGATTTCAATGACAAGTATTTTCTAAGTACTTCTTTACGTCGTGATGGATCTTCCAGATTTGGTGCGAATAATAAGTTTGCCATTTTTCCAGCAGTTTCTGTGGGATGGTTAGCGAGTAAGGATCTTACACTTCCTTCAGCCTTCAATTATTTAAAAGTGAGGGCAAGTTGGGGTCAAAATGGAAATGAATCAAGTTTAGGAAATTATGGCTTCACCTCCGTCATTGATGGTGTTAACTATGTTTTTGGCGATGAGCAATCTATTTCCTTAGGACAAGCAGCTACTACGCCTGCCAATGCAGATTTAAAATGGGAAGTGAGTGTACAGAGTGATTTTGGAGTGGATTTTGGTTTATGGGATGATCGTCTTTCTTTTACTGCGGATTATTTTATAAAAACTACAAATGATCTTCTATTGCCAGCTTCTATTTTGGCTACTGCAGGATCCGGAATCAATGCTTCTTCTCCTCCATTTCAAAATGTAGGATCTATCAGAAACAATGGTATAGAGTTGGCATTGAGTTATAGAAATAGTTTCAAGAAAGTCAATTTTGATGTAGGAGTGAATGCTTCTTTCATTAAGAACGAAGTCATCAGCCTTGGGCAATTTACTAGCCCATTCAATGCTGGGTTCAATCAGGGTATTGGCTCAAATACTACTCGACTAGAAGTTGGAAACTCACTGGGTTATTTCTACGGCTATAAGACGGATGGTATTTTCCAAAACGTTTTTGAAGTCGCTGAATACATCAATAGTGAAGGCGAAGAAATACAGCCTAAAGCTACACCTGGAGATTTTAAATTTGTAGACATCAATAACGATGGTAAGATTACAGATTTGGATAGAACGGATTTAGGTAGCCCTTACCCAGATTTCTATTATGGTATCTATGCAAATATTGATTTTGCTGGCTTTGATCTAAACATATTTATCAACGGTACGCAAGGAAACGAGATTGTAAATGCAACGACTCGTTATGACCTTCGAGTAAGCAATCAACCTATTGAGCGATTTGACAGATGGACACCTGATAATCCTTCTAATACGCAACCAAAATCAAGTCTTTCTGACATTAACGGAAACTTTAGATTTTCAGATTACTATGTAGAAGATGGCTCATTTTTAAGGCTTAAAAATGTACAATTTGGATATACTCTTCCAAAAAATATCTCTAAAAAAGTGCTAATGGAAAAATGTAGATTCTACGTCTCTGCTCAGAACCTATTGACCTTGACCAGCTACTCAGGTTTAGATCCTGAAATCGGTAAAGGAAATCCATTTGGCAATTCTATAGAAGACAACCTAAACTTTGGTATAGACAGAGGCTTATATCCTCAAGCTAGAATATTCATTGCAGGATTGAATATTAAATTTTAATACCCTTTAATTCATTTAAGATGAAGATTAAATATATACTTTTTATATCCGTAGCCATATTTACTTTCCTTTCATGCGAAAAGGAACTGGATAAATTACCTGTACTTGGTGAACAAGAAAGTAACTTTTATAAGACCGCAGCAGACGCAGTTCATGCACTAACTGCTGCCTATGATCCATTACAATATAACTTTACCAACAGTGTATATCACTTTAGATGGTTTATTGGAGACTTTGCTTCTGATGATGCTATTAAAGGAGGATCAGGAGTTACGGACCAGCCACAATTAGAGCAGCTATCAAACTATCAAGCTACACCAAACAACATTCACCTAAATGCGATGTGGACTGCTAAGTACATAGGTATATATCGTTGCAATTTGGTGTTTGAAAATGTTCCTAGTATCGAGGATGAGCTCCTGACAGATGAGATAAAAGCTCGTTTACTAGCCGAAGCTCGATTCTTAAGAGCATACTACTATTATGATTTAGTTTCTGTATTTGGCAATGTACCACTTGTAGACAGAACACTTAATCCTAGCGAGTACAATCAGCCCAATGCCCCTGAGGGTGAAGTATGGGCATTCCTTGAGCAAGACCTGATAGATGCTATTGCTGACTTACCCTTAAAAAGTCAGTATCCAATTTCAGATCTTGGGCGTGCAACCAAAGGTGCTGCACAAGGCCTTCTCTTACGTGCATATCTTTACCAAGAAAAATGGACAGAGGCACAAACTGTAGCAGAACAAATTGTTGAGTCTGGTGAATACAATCTAAATGCAGACTATGAAGATATATTTAATAAAGCAGGGGAAAATGGACCTGGTTCTGTTTTTGAAATTCAACGCTCCCCTCTTGGAGGCGGCTATTGGGGAAGTGTAAATGGTGCTAATGAGGGAAACCTTACTAATATTTACCAGATTGCTAGAGGAGCATTTGGAGGTTTTGGATTCAACTTGCCTACTCAAGATTTTGTAGACGAGTTTGAAACCGGAGATATACGCTTAAATGCTTCGGTATTTATGGTAGGTGACACTATGGGTGACCGTGGTGTCTTTACTAAAGCGGCCACTGGTTTTGATCACGACTATTACGCAAAAAAATACTTTGTTAGCAGAAGTGAACATGAAGAAATTAATGTAGGGGATCCGCTTATGAATGGAGAATCCAATGATCGAATTATTAGATATGCAGATGTCCTATTGATGCATGCTGAAGCAGCGTATCATAATGGTCAAGAAGATGTAGCGAGAACTTCTTTGAATGCTGTTAGAGAACGTGCCAGCCGCACAAGTGCGCAAGCTTTACCAGAAATTACAGCTACTGGCACGGCATTACTTGACGCTATCTATCATGAAAGAAGAGTTGAGCTAGGACTTGAAGGCTTAAGATTTTTTGATGTAGTACGTCAAAATAGAGGAACGGAAGTATTTGGTGGATTAGGCTTTGTGTCTAACAATCGTCTTCATCCTATTCCTCAACAACAAATTGATTTAAGCAACGGGGTTCTTTTACAGAACCCAGGTTACTAAATATTTACTACAACTTTCTTAATTTAAAAACTATACAATGTACTTATCAAACCTTACGAAATTATTTGGTTTTATATTTTTGCTTAGTATTTGTTTCTCCTGTGGAGATGACGAAGTTACTGGTGGCGGTGGAGATACCGAAGAGCCAAAAGCAAGATTTACACCTGTTCAAGATGAAAGTGATCCATTTACTTTCATGTTCGTTAATGAATCTATCAACGCCTCTACGTACTCTTGGGATTTTGGAGACGGTATGAGTTCCACAGAAGAAGCTCCTTCACATACTTATGTGACTGAAGGTGATTACACTGTTCAGTTGACTGCTTCAGAAGGATCACAAATGCATGTCTCTTCTGTAGACATCAGTGTTACTGATCCAAATACACAGTTGAAGAAAATCACTGGAGCTACATCAAAAACTTGGAAATTGCTTAGAGACATTAGTGATGGTGAAAACTTTCCTATGCAAGTTGGTCCAGAGGACAGATCTCAAATATGGTGGGCATATGGATTAAATGATCCAATCGGTTCAAGAACCTGCTTAATGGAAGAAGAGTATATTTTCAGCTTAGATGGTTCATATGAATACAAGACTGATGGAAACGTATTCGCTGACTTTGGAATATGGGCAGACGATTTAGCTGGTGTATGTGTTGATGAGAATGATCCATCAATGATGGTAAATACTGATGGTGCTGATATTTCTGCATGGAAATCTAACACCTACTCATTTGAGTTTGATAATGCGAATAATACACTTGCTCTTAATGGTCTTGGTGCACACGTAGCACTTCCAAAGGTAGGTACTGATGCTGAATACAATACGCCTCAATTGGGTGTAACCTATAACATAGTTGAATTACAAGATAATGATGGTGTTGACCGTATGATTCTTGAAACAACTATTCCTGGTGGATATTGGAGATTTGTATTAGTTTCTTACGATGATCCTTCTACTGAGCCAGAACTTCCTGGTGCACCTCCTACAGTTGGTTTCAACCCAACTATTGAAGGAAGTACAGTTACTTTTAACAATACTACAGCTAATGCTGACAGTTACGCTTGGGACTTTGGTGACGGTGGAATGTCTGCTGAGGAATCACCTACGCATACTTATGCTATGGATGGTGCTTATACCGTAACACTTACTGCAACTAACGCAGACGGTAGTTCAACGGCGACTACAGAAGTTATTATCAGCTCTAGTACATTTACGGCTGCTACACTTAACGGTGCAGGACAAAAGGTATGGAAATTGAACCCAGCAGCAGGAGCTCTTTCTGTAGGTCCTGGTAAAGGATCAGGTGAGTGGTTCGCCACTACTGAAGATGATGTTGTAGGCAGAGATTGTGCTTTTGACGATGAGTATATCTTTACTGATGCTGGAGAGTTTAATTATGATGCTAAAGGTGCTGTTTTTGCAGAACCATATATGGGAGTTACAGATGCCGGTTGTGTAGACGAGGCAACACTTATGGGTGGTGCTGAAGCTTGGGCTTCTGGGAATCACGCTTATACTATTGCAGAAGGTGCTGGAGACAATCCTTCATTCATTACCGTAAAAGGAACAGGTGCATTTATAGCACTTCCTAAAGCTTTTAACGGAGGTGAGCATCTTGATGCTTCTACTATTGCTACTGATGGAGAAGTTACTTACGAAGTACTTTCTTATGTAAATGACGGAACAAGTGAAATCTTACAAATCACTTTAGATATTTCTGAAGGACAAGTAGGCGGAGCTTGGTGGACATTTACTTTAATATCTCAATAAATTAAGTTTTATGCAGGCGATTAGCAGTATTGCTAATCGCCTGTTTAATTTGTACCCATGGATAAGAATACATCTTATTTAAGCTTTGTGATCATGTTACTCTTCGTGTGTAGCCTTGGTTTCTACTTAAGTTCTTCGGCAAAAGAGGATCCTTACAAATTGGTCTGGTCCGATGAATTTGATTATGAAGGTCTGCCTAATCCAGATAAATGGAGCTATGATGTAGGTGATGCTTGTGATAAGCCTGCCGGATGTGGATGGGGTAATCATGAATTACAATACTACACAGAAAATCAGGAAAAAAATGCACGTGTACATGACGGACATTTAACCATTGAAGTACATAAAGAAGATATTGCCAATAGTAAGTACAGCTCCGCTAGGCTTCTAACAAAAGGTAAAGGAGACTGGCTATATGGTAAATTTGAGATCAAGGCAAAATTGCCCCCAGGTAAAGGGATTTGGTCTGCTATTTGGATGTTATCTAGCGAAGACAAGTACAATGGTTGGCCTCATAGTGGCGAAATTGATATCATGGAAAATGTTGGATACGAACCTCACATTATTCATGGTACCGCGCATACACTTGATTATCACCATTCTATTGGAACACATAAGAGTGGTAAACTTTTTTTACCTGATGTTCATGACACTTTTCATGTATATGGACTACAATGGGATGAAAATCAGTATACAGTCTTCATAGACGAAAGACCTATTTTTACCTTTTATAATGAAAGTCAAGATTTTAAATCTTGGCCATTTGATCAAAAATTTCATCTCATATTGAATATTGCTTTTGGTGGCGATTGGGGTGGAAAAGAAGGAATAGATGACAATGCACTACCTGCCAAAATGGTAGTAGATTACGTAAGAGTATATCAAAAAAGTGATCCTAGATGAGAAATTTCATGTACACCATATTCATACTTAGCCTCTTTACAGGATGTAAAGATGACACTGGTGGTCCTACTCCACCTAGTGATGGACCAATACTATCAACCATTAATTATGATGTAACAGAATCTGATCAGGATAAAACGCTTAAAGTAAATATTGGCTTCGCCGATCCTTTGACAAGAAGCTCTGTCCTTAACTATGAATTAATTGAACAAACTGCTACTGCCGGATTAGACTTTGAAACACAATCGGGTCAACTCGTCTACGCTATTGGAGAAACACAAAAAGAACTTAACCTCAGCATACTTGGAGATTTTATTCCCGAAGAAACAGAAACTTTCCAAATCAGATTGTTCAGCTCAGCCAATAGTTTTGAAGAAAAGTTAACTACAATAACTATCATTGATAATGACAAAAGTATTGAAGACTTAGTCATACCTGGAGGCACCTCTTCACCGGAAAGCTATCCTGGATATAATTTAGTCTGGGCAGATGAGTTTAAAGACAATGCACTATCTTCTGAATTTTGGAATATTGAAACTGGAAATGGTTGTCCTGATCTTTGTGGCTGGGGCAATAATGAACTAGAATACTACACCCCTGACAATATCTATTTTAGAGACGATGACTATCTTGTTATACAAGCTAGACCTGAAAATATTGGTTTTAATGAGTACACTTCTTCGAGAATTACTACAGAAGGAAAAAAATCCTTTCAATATGGGCGAATTGATATCAGGGCTGTACTCCCAGAAGGTCCTGGAATATGGCCAGCATTATGGATGCTAGGTGATAATATCCGCACAGTAAGTTGGCCTGCATGTGGAGAAATGGATATCATGGAATTGATTGGTTCTGCTCCAAGAACTGTGCACGGCACTTTTCATTATGGCCCAAATTTTAATGATCGACAACAAAAAGGAAGTAGTTACTCTCTAGATCCAGGACAAAAGTTTATTGATGAATTTCATGTCTTTTCTCTTGTTTGGGAAGAAGATCGAGTTCAAGTCCTCATGGACGATATATTGGTGCAGGAAATGACCCCTGACCTTATTGAGCCTTATACCTACCCATTCAATGAATCTTTCTTCTTTATATTTAATGTAGCCGTAGGTGGCAACTGGCCAGGAAGTCCTAATCTCAACACAACTTTTCCTCAACACATGATCGTAGATTACATCAGAGTATTTCAAAAGTAATTTATATCCTCGTCAAATTTCCTTATAATGTGATCATCTAAACATCACTAATATGGCCTATGACGAATTTACTGCGGAGCGAATACGTAATGTGCTAACGGAAAAGAGAATTGAATTTTCCGAGCGCAATATGATGGGCGGCCGTATCTTCTTTGTTGACGACAAGATGCTATGTGGTATTCATATTGACAAGAAATATGGCGAACAATTGCTTATGGCAAGAATTGGAGAAGAGGCATACGCAAAGGTCATAGACAAAGAAGTTTGCCTACCCATGGATTTCACTGGTCGACCTATGAAGGGATATGTTTTCGTAATTCCCGACGGCATTGAATTAGAGAAGGATCTTGATTTTTGGATACAATCGTGTTTAGACTTTAACCCCCTAGCCAAATCAAGCCCAAGAAAGAAAAAACCTAAAAAGAAATAATTCAATCCTTCTGACAAAGCAAAAGCTATAAGCTTACTATATGGATTTGAAAGTACCGATCAAAAAATTAGCTCCAACATTAAAATTATCGTTTGGTAGTTTTGTTGATTTCCAGTTGGCAGATGGAAATATCCTTAAGGAATCGCCGTTTTCATAATACAAATCTACTGGCATATTAAAATGAGTGACCGTGTTGTCCCAACGATACTGGAGACTACCTTCTTTATAGTAATACTCTAATACAGGCAACTTGGCTTTTCTTAGGTATTGATCAAAAAATCCAGTAAGATCCATTTTTAATGATTCTTGAATATATTTTTCAAGATCTTCAGAGTTGATGGTCTGATGATAAAATTTCTTATTCATCCCTCGCAACAGATTTCGCCACTGCTCATCATCGTTGACTATGGCTCTTAAAGTATTTAAGATATTGGCTCCCTTGTAATATACATCTCCAGGATAGCCTTGATAATTGACATCCCGCGGCCCAATCAAAGGCTTCAGATGTTCAATATTTTTACGCAGCCCCCTTACATATTCTTGCCCTGCTGTTTTTCCAAAATGATAGTCCAAGAAAAGAGATTCAGAGTAATTGGTAAAACCTTCATGGATCCACATATCAGCCATATCCTTGTGGGTAATATTATTGGCAAACCATTCGTGACCAGATTCATGGACAATGATAAAATCAAATTTTAAACCCCATCCCGTACCACTCAGGTCTGTACCCAAATAACCATTCATGAAGTGATTTCCATACGTAACGGAGCTTTGATGCTCCATACCCAAATACGGCGCTTCTACCAGCTTAAAACCATCCTCATAGAAAGGATAAGGCCCAAACCAATGTTCAAATGCTTCCAACATCCTAGGAACTTCCTTGAACTGTTTCCTAGCTTTATCTTCGTTTGCTTTTAGCACCCAGTAGAAAAGATCAAGATCTCCTTTTTCGCCTTTATACTTTTCCTCCCAGTGCATATAGTCGCCTATATTAAGATTTACACCATAGTTGTTTATTGGATTCAAAACTGCCCAATGAAATGTTCTGGTTTTCTTTTCGGGATTGGTTTCTACTTTTCGGAGTCGCCCGTTGGATACATCACTGAGATGCATCGGTACCTCAACACTAAGCAGTAGACTATCCACTTCATCATACATATGATCTTTGCAAGGCCACCACACACTAGCACCTAAGCCTTGGCATGACGTAGCCACAAAATCTTCATCATTTGCATCCTTTTTCCAAGAAAATCCACCGTCCCAAGGTGCCCTTGCTGCGGGTCTAGGCTTGCCTTCATAATAGACTGTAAGAGAATTACTATCCCCAACATTTTGATCTTTGTTTAGAAAAATAAAATGCGCATTCTCATTTGAGTCAAACTCAAGTTCTTGATTATCCTGCACTATTTTTGTAATGCGTAAAGGCGGCTGCAAATCTATCTGCATCACTTCATGCGGCTCTAGCACGGTATAGCTAATGACATTATTCCCTTGAATATATTTATCGGCTATGACGACCTC
>CALJVI010000271.1 GCA_937974575.1 uncultured Saprospiraceae bacterium
TTTGAATTCCCTATTTTGGGGATAACTAATCTCACTTACCAGTTGTTATTCCACTATGATCAAATATTTCATCATTCTTAGCCTTTTTCTTATGCCTATGCTCAGTATGTCTCAAACTACTCCTACCCTCATTTATATTGGTGATCCTATGTGCTCATGGTGTTATGGATTTTCTCCAGAGTTGTCTGAGGCAATAGAAAAATTAGACAATAAAGTAGAGGTAAGAATAGTAATGGGAGGCCTACGTCCATACAATACAGAGAAGATCAATGGAATGAAGGATTTTTTGAAGGAGCACTGGGAGCATGTGCATGAAGCAAGTAATCAAGCTTTTAATTATTCCATTCTCGATGATGATGAATTTGTATACGATACTGAGCCGCCTTCTCGTGCGATCATAGCAGTAAGGCAATTGCACCCACAAGTAGAGCTTTCCTTCTTTCATGATGTGCAAGCTATGTTCTATGCTCAAAACAAGCATACTCATATTGCTGCCAATTACTATCCGCTATTGGATAAATATAATATAGATCGCGTGTCTTTTACTACTGCATTTGAGTCGGATGCCTTAAAGCAACTGACACGTGCTGACTTTGCCGAAGCTCAAGAGATGGGCGTCAGAGGGTTTCCTAGCGTGGTCTTATTTCAAGATGGTAAGTACACATTGATCTCAAATGGATATACAAAAGCGGACCAACTGGTAGCACAAGTACTGAGAATAATCAACTAGCGTGGAGTTTAGAGTTGAAGCTGAGTTTTGAAATTTCAGCTATCTAGTTATTATCTTTATTTGAGCGTGTTTGACTCCTCCTTTATTGCATACTTTTAATGTGATGCGCCTATTCATCCCTGCTGTGGTTTCATACATCGAAAACCAAAGAGAATAAATGAGAATCATGCTGTAAAATTACTCAAACTGGCTATATTTATACTCACTCTAAAAATGAGCCTAGTTTGAAATCCCTTACTCAAAACCTACCCCAAACTTTATTTTTGCTAATAGTAACTTTAGTTACAGTTATCTTTTTTGGGTTAATCAAAGAATTTAGTTTGGGTTTGTTCTGGGCTGTGGTGCTGAGCATTTTATTTAATGATTGGCATAAACAAATCAAGAGAAAGCTCAAAGGAAAAAAGAATCTTGCAGCAGGCCTTACTTTAGTTTCAATTATACTTCTCGTAATAATTCCAGTAGCACTTCTTTCAACAGCTGTGATCAATGAAACGATTGGGCTGGTAGAAAATGTACAAAGTGAAGAGTATAATCTAGAAGGAAAGATTGCCGAAATACAATCTATGCTTAGCCCTTATCTCAAACGCTTAGGATTGCCCACCAATAATATACAAGCAGCTTTTAATAAAATTGCTCCTGAGTTTTCAAGAACAGTGGGTGAAAAACTCATTGGCTTTACTCAAAACATTTTTGGGTCGATGATACAAATAGCCATCATGCTCTACATATTATTCTTCTTTTTGAGAGATGGCAAACAAATCATCAAACTTATCGTCAAAAACTTTCCTATGTTAGATGCAACCGAATATCGCTTGATCAATCGATTTCAAAGTGTCGCAAAGGCTACAGTGAAAGGAAGCTTATTAATAGCTATCTTACAAGGTGTACTAGGTGGAATACTCTTTCTCATTGTAGGTGTAGAAGGCGCTATACTTTGGGGCACCTTGATGATACTCGCCAGTTTGCTACCTGTGGGCGGTGCTATTATCTGGGGCCCGATCGGTATCATATATCTTATACAGGGAAGCTATGGAAAAGGCATAGCCGTACTACTGGTAGGCGGCTTACTTATAGGACTCCTGGACAATGTTCTTCGTCCTCGCCTAGTAGGAAACGATACCAAACTTCCTGATTATCTAATCTTGATTTCTACACTTGGTGGAATTACTTGGTTTGGTTTATCGGGATTCGTCCTTGGACCAGTTATAGCAGCCCTCTTTATCACTTGTTGGCAAATGATGGGAGAAACGTATGGAGATAAGGCTATAAATAATATTACCTAGCCAACATTCGTTTTAGTACGGCTATGAAGATCTCAAATATATTTCCGTTAGTCTATCTAATTCTATTGACTACATGCCAGAGTCAAACTGTCTCCAATACTCCAAAAGGCCAAATCAAGCCAGCGTCAACAAGTATTCTCCATAGAGTTGCGTTGCCAGATGGTTTTGAGCGACTCAAACCTGAAGATCATAGTTTTGCCTACTATTTGCAAAACTTCCCACTCAAGCCACACCAGTCAAAAGTGTACTACTACAATGGTAAAGAGAAGCATACTCAGGATTACCATGTTGCTGTGTTAGATATTGATACTGGTCATCGAAATTTGCAACAGTGTGCAGATGCAGTGATGCGGCTCCGAGCAGAATACCTCTATCAACAAAAAAGATATGAGGAGATAGTATTTAACTTCACAAATGGATTTCCCGCAAGCTACTCTAGATGGAGAGCTGGTGAACGAATTAAGGTGGATGGTAATAAAGCGAATTGGTATGCGACCAATAAACCAAGCACATCTTATGAGGAATTTCGCAAATACCTAGATATAATTTTCACCTATGCTGGGACACTGTCTCTGAATAAAGAACTAAGTGCAAAGCCTCTAAATGATATGCAGATTGGAGATGTATTTATCCAAGGTGGATCTCCAGGACATACTGTCCTCATAGTGGATTTAGCTGTCCATCAAGATACTGGCGAAAAGATATTCTTAATAGCTCAAAGCTTTATGCCTGCCCAGGACATTCACATACTCAAAAATAATCGAAACCCTCCTCTATATGGACCATGGTATTCCCTGAGTGAGATCCAGCAAAGTCTGCAAACACCCGAATGGACTTTTTACCCAAAGGATTTAAAAAGCTTTTGAATTAAGCCAGATACTTCTACTTTTGGGCATGGATCAATTTGAAGCCCTGATAAAGGAAATATATACCAGTGTACGAGAAGATAGCTTTGCCAAACTTACTCTTAGCAAGCCTAGTGAAGTAGGTGCCAAGATCAAGAAAGTGATCATCCGAATGATTATGATCAAAGAGAAAAGACATTTTTCTTTTGTTTCTCGATACTCTACAAAAGACATTACAAAAAACTTTAATGTGGAGGATGGCACGGATAAAATCATTCAGATGATGCAATCTGATTACGAGATCGCCAATCTTTTTACTAATGAACAGCATATTGCGGCTGAGCGGCTAGAAGATGGAAGCTTCAAACTCAAAAGAATGGAGCAATCTACAGATGTCAAAAATAGTCGCAGTCACGATAAAGAAAAGCAGAGCTTACTATCGAGACAGGACTACCTGAAAGCATTAGGTATACTCAATAAGAAAGGGCATATCCAAAAAGACAAAGGCGATAAGTATAAGCAGATCAACAAATTTGTTGAAATCATTGATGGTATCTTACGCAAAAACAAAGCCCTCGATGGTATAGATCCTTTGCGTATTGTAGATATGGGTTCGGGCAAAGGCTACTTGACTTTCGCGCTGTATGATTATCTAAAAAACACAAAAAGCAAGAACATCTCTCTGAAAGGTATCGAGATGCGCCTGGATCTGGTCGAACTGTGTACTAAAATTGCAAAGGAAGCTGAGTTTGATCAACTCTCTTTTGAGCAGGGAACTATCCAAGAAATGGCGCTGGATAAAATCGATGCTTTGATTGCATTACATGCCTGCGACACTGCTACCGATGATGCGATATATAAAGGAATTAAGGCCAATGCGAGTCTAATTATCTGTTCCCCATGTTGCCACAAACAAGTTCGAAGATCGATGAAAACAAGTGGTACAATAGCGTCTATCACTCAATTTGGGATCCTTATGGAAAGGCAAGCTGAGTTGGTCACAGATACTATACGTGCGCTCCTTTTACAAAAACATGGGTACAAGAGTAATGTATTTGAATTTATCTCTACGGAACATACTGGTAAGAATATCATGATCACTGCGATCAAAGATGATGGTGTCGTTGATACCACAAAAATTCAAAAAGAGATAGATGATCTAAAAGCACTGTTTGGTGTGGAGGAGCATTATTTGGAGACGCTTCTTGCTTAAAAAATTTTGTCTCTTTTTTGGACTAGCGCTGAGTAGTGGATGACAACCGAAGGGAGGAAGTGCGTAGCACCGAGGCGCATGCCGAGTCCCGAATCATAGCGACCCCGCCTTCGCATTCGCCGCGGGTAAGCCCGTAGCGAATGGAAGTTGGGCAAGCCTAAGGGGTAGGCCCCAAAATGTTTTACTCTACTATATGCCCCTCTTGTGAGACAGCTGAAACGTTGAAAAAACCAACTGCTTGATCTGCAACTTCGGTAGCATTGAGTGAAATGATATTGCTCGGAACATTTGAAGGAGGCTCTGCAAATAGTGCTGCGTCACCTAAGGTCATCTGTGTGAGTGACTCCTCTAGAAAATAGAAAGCATCCTGATTGATCGCATGAATCTCGACACGAATACTGTCGCCAACCGCCCAAGGAGCTAAATCACTATT
>CALJVI010000272.1 GCA_937974575.1 uncultured Saprospiraceae bacterium
CCGTCTTGTAATGGAAATAATAATGGATCTGTTTCTGCTAATGCATCTTATGCAGGTAGTGGAAGCTTATCTTATAGCTGGTCTAACAGTGCTACATCTAGCAGCATTGACGGATTGGCTGCTGGTACTTATTGTGTAACGATTACTTCAAGTGATGGCTGTGTGGCTACTTCATGTGCCACTTTGGTTGAGCCAATTGCTGTTACGATCACAGAACAAATCACCAATACTTCTTGCGGTGAATCAGATGGAGCTATAATGGTAACTGCATCAAATGGAGTTGCACCTTATACTTATGCATGGAATAATGGAGCAAGTGGATCTCAAATAAATAATTTAGCTGCTGGTCAATATTGTGTAACTGCAACTGACGCAAACGACTGTACAGTTACAGAATGCTATACTATACAAAGTAGTACTGTGATTTCGACAAGCGCTCAAGTAACAAACATCACATGTAATGCACTTGGTAGTATTGCAGTAACACCTTCAGGTGGAAGTGCTCCTTATAGCTATTCTTGGGATTCAGGTCAAACTACATCTTCAATTTCAGGACTGACTGCTGGTACTTATTGTGCAGTAGTAACAGATGCTAATGGCTGTGCTAGTACAGAATGTGTCACTCTTGTAGATGTAGAAGAGGTAACTTTAACAGGCACTTCTCAAAACCCAACATGTGAACTAGCTAATGGCTCAATAAATACAACTGTTACAAATGGTGTTGCTACTACCTACGTTTGGTCAAATGGAGCAACTACTGCTGATTTGCAAAGCCTAGCAGCTGGTAGCTACTCCGTAACTGCCACTGCCATTTCGAGTGGATGTACGGCAACAGCATCTTATACCCTAGTGAATGAAGGAGAATTGGCTGTATCCGTAAATCCAACTAACCCTTTCTGTGAAGGTGCTGACAATGGATCGGTTACTACGACAACTTCATACTCTGGAACGGGTACACTTTTATACAGCTGGAATACAGGAGCAACAAGCTCAACTATAAGTGATCTTGCAGCTGGTACATACTGTGTAACTGTAAGTTCTACGGATGGATGTGAAGCAACAGCATGTACCACCTTAACTGCACCAGTAGCCGTAAATGCTAATGGAATAGTCGGAGCTGCAAGCTGTGGTGCCGATGATGGAAATATCAAATTGAATGTAATGGGAGGTACTGCACCATATACCTACAAGTGGGATACTGGAGCGACCACAAAGGATATTGAGGCCTTAGCAGCTGGTACATACTGTATCACTATTTGTGATGCTGTGGGATGTATCTTCAATGGTTGCTTTACTGTAGCTGGTGGATCTGACTTCAACACTACTATTACAAATACAGAAATCACTTGTGCTACTGGAAGTGATGCTTCGGCAACTGTTACAGCTGTAGGAGGTACAGCACCATATACATATACTTGGTCTACTGGTTCATTCGCAACAAGTAATAGTGCTAGCATTAGTGAAAACGGATTGTCAGCTGGTACTTATTGTGCAACTGTTACAGACGTATTTGGATGCTCATCCACTGTATGTGTTACCATTGATGATGCTCCAGAACTAAGTATTGCTGCGTCAGCAACACCGACTTCTTGTGGAACAGCTAACGGAACAGCTACAGTAACTGCACCGTTCACACCGGCTTCTATTGCATGGAGTGGACAAGGTACTTCTGGAACTACAAGCACGATCAATAATTTAGCAGCGGGTACATACACAGTAGTTGTAACAAATGATGATGGCTGTACAGCTTTTGCTTCTGTAAACGTTGCAAACTCAACAGATCTCAATACCTCAATAACACCTTCAAATAGTACAATTTGTCCTGGAGAGGAGATTACTTTAAATGGGTCTAGCTCTCAAGCAACAGGAGTAACTTATGCTTGGACTACAACAGGAGGAAACCTTGGATCCAATGCATCAGCAAATACTACTTATACGATGATGATGCCTGGAACATATACAGTAACACTGGTCACTACAAATGCTGAGGGATGTACTGCTTCAGATCAGGCAACGATCACCGTAAGAGATGAAGATGATCCAATTTGTAATCCAACAAGCGATCAAGTAAATATCGGAGATTACGTTTGGTTTGACAGCAACAACAATGGTATCCAAGATGACGGCGAACTCGGAATAGAAGGTATAAAAGTTAAATTGTTGACTGCTGGTCCAGATGGCGAGTTTTACACTGCGGATGATGTGATGGTTGACATGGTAGTAACCAATGAAAACGGATACTACTTGTTTACTGACGTCGCTCCAAATGAATATGTCATTATGTTTTGCCTAGATTTACCTGGTACAGAATACACTAGTCAGGATGTAGGAACAAATGATCTTCTTGATAGTGATGCCAACCCTACTAATGGCAAAACAGACCCATTCACTGTAACAGCTGGACAAGATGATGACTTAAGCTTTGATGCGGGTGTAATCCTTACTCCAAGTGGATGTGATAATATCACCTCGGGAGGTGAAATAGCAGCTCATCAAATGGTTTGTGGTGCGGGAGCTATTCCTGATTTAATCACAAATACTACCCTACCGTCTGGTGGAAGTGGAGCCATTGAATATCTCTGGATGACTACTACTATTGGAGGACCATTTGATATGAATACATGGACTGTAATTGCAGGAGCTACTGGTTCTGAATATCAGCCATCAGCAGTAACTCAGACCATCTACATCGCTCGATGTGCAAGAAGAGTAGGATGTACAACTTACAAGGAAAGTAACATTATCAAGATTGAATTGAAGCAATCTCCTGTGGTGAGTATAGAAAGTTTGCCTGCCTTTATCTGTGTTGGTGAAACGGATAATTTCAATTCTACAAGTGGAGGAAACGCCGTTACATATACATGGAATTTGGGTGAAGGTGCTAGTCCAGCAACAGCTACTGGCCAACACTTAACTAATGTACAATGGAATACGCCTGGCACAAAGACTATTACCTTAACAACAACAAACTTGAATTGTACTTTTGTAGTGACGAGAACTGTTGAAGTAGGTAGCTGCTTGAATCAGGAAAGTAATCTAAGATTTATACATGTTCAATCTAATCCTATACCAGAGTCAATGGATGTTGATTTGAATTGGTCTACTTCTGAAGGAATGAATGATTATAAATTTGTAATTGAGCATTCAGCAGATGGAGAAGAATTCAACATTATTTATACTATGGATGGTAATGATGCTTTCGAATCAAAAGATTATGCATTCATGGATACAGATGCAAGAGAAGGTAGAAACTACTACCGTATCAAGCATATAAACAATAATGGTAAAACGGAGAAAAGTGAAGAGGTGATGAGTATATTAGTTGATCAAGCTGATAAGTTTATCGTCTTTCCTAACCCTACGCAGGACTATGTTGTATTTGAAAGTTTGAAGTTGACTCAAGATCAAGGAACGATTGTGGTCTCTGATATGAAAGGTGTTATTTTACAAGAAATAGTAATCCCTGCAAATACAGAAAGAAAGACAATCGATATTTCAAACTATCCTCCAGGTCTTTATACATTCTATATTCAATACCATAATGTAAGATCTGTCCCTAGACAAATTTACAAGATGGAGGACTAAGAATTTTTTAAGTAAACATCATGTTACAAGCCCTAGTATCCAAATGGATACTAGGGCTTTTTAGTTTCTTTTAGTATTTAAAAAAATAACTAAGCCCAACAACTAATCCTTGTTAGATAAAAAAATGAAGTATTTAGAAATTAAATTTCGATTTCCTGTTTCACAATGAATGAATAAACAAGATGTGCACTAGCACTTAAATATTTGATAATCAGCGCACTGTATATTTACCTTAAAATAATTAACACAAATATTAACTTTTCATTTAGCTCAAGTTGGCGTGATTTTGAGTCTTAATATATAAACGGGAGAATTGTTTCTTCTGATTAAATCACCAAATAGAATATTATGAGAAATTTGATGATAATTATACCGATGGTTTTTTCCTTTTCTTATGTAAGTATTGGACAAGTAAAAGATCAGTTTAGAGATCGTGAAAACACTTCTACAATTGTAGTGGTCAAAGAAGACAGTGCTATTGATGAAACTGTGCTTAACGAGTATTTCGATTTAGCTGATATGAGTATGAGTGATCAAATCATGATCACCACTAGTAGTCTCCCTGAAGCAACACCAGTAGTAGCAGAAGTAGAAGTCCTTACTGAAGAAGAGACTGAAGTAGAAATAGAAACGGCTACAGCAAGTATTGATGATGAGATAGAAACATTTTTCGAAAGTATTGAAGAAGTAGATACCGAAGCAGAAGCAGTTGTCACATTGGAGACAGCTCCAAACATTCCAACATATCAAGCAACAAATAATCAAGTAGAGACCACTCCCATAGTCAATACAAGAAGAAAAGAAGCTCCTAATAGAGCAAAGAAATCGTACGCAAAGAAGAGCTCACGTAAGGTTAAAATGTCAGCTAAAAGGAAGTACTTCAACAAGAGAAAAATTAAAAAGAACAAGCGTAAAAGAAAGTTCTTAAACAAGAAGAGAAGATCTAATAAATGCTATAGCTTCTAAAGCAGAAATAACAATAATAAAAGGTAACAATAAAAAAAGGCTTACAAGCTCCTTCATGAAGGAATTTCGTAAGCCTTTTTTATTTCATTTATGTTTGAAAAATTTGGTCTTTGTAGTGATCAGTAATTCAAAATAGAGATGGTCTTATTTCCCAATTGGAATTTCTAGACCTATTTTCATTGTACTGTTAGACATGTAAATTCTTTCTTCACTTATAGATTGGCTTAGATCTCGCAGCCCTTTATAATACGCTAGGGATATGGATACTCTAAAATCGTTGGCAATAATTCTCTTCACTTCAAATATTCCTTTCAAACCAAAATCTAAATTATTGAGTTCTCTCATTTCCAACTCTGCCAATTGAAGTTCTAAATTTACGAATTGGTAATTTGCAAATTTACTAGTGACCAATATTCCTGCACTAGCACCAAGGCCTGCAGAGACTATGTACCTTCCCAATTCCAACTCTATAATAGGCAATAGACTCAGAGATAAAAAACTCAAGGATACACTATGAACAAAATAGTCATTCTCATCTAAGTGTCTATTAAGGCTATTGCCTCCAAGAGTCTTGAAAGAAAGTTCATTTCTTAAAAAAAAGTTGGGCCTAAACCAGTGATTATAAGCTAATGCAATGGTAGGCTTATAAATGGATTGTGTTGTCAGGATTTGACTGTTGTCTCGGAGTGTATAGATGGGTGAGTTAGAATATGTGATTCCACCATTAAGCGAAACAGACGAATTTTGAGCCTTACTACTTACACTCAAAACCAAAAATAGAAACAAGGAAAAAGCAAGATGGCAAATTCGCAAGAAAGATGTTTTTCGTTAACGCTTAAAAGGAGTACAACGCAAAGATTTGAAACTTTAGTTTGTAAGACGCTTTACTTTAACACTTACCAGCAATATCTAAGATCTATTTCTAGGCATTCGCCAAAGCATCCTTGTAGGTTTTCAAGCACTTTTCTCTAGCTTCTTTATGATCAACTATGGGCTCAGGATAAGCATCTGTACCATATTCAGGAACCCAATGCTTGATATATTTGAAATCTTTATCAAACTTCTGTTGCTGACTGTATGGGTTAAATATTCTAAAATAAGGTGCTGCATCAGTACCGCATCCAGCAGCCCATTGCCATCCCCCGCTATTGCTTGCTAAATCAAAATCTAAAAGCTTCTCTGCAAAATATGCTTCACCCCATCTCCAATCAATAAGTAAGTGCTTAGTTAAAAAAGATGCGACTACCATTCTTACTCGATTGTGCATATGCCCAGTATGCATAATCTCTCGCATACCGGCATCTACTATAGGATAGCCTGTTCTCCCCTGCTTCCATGCTTCAAAGTGCGTTTCATTGTTTACCCATTCCACGGCTTCGTACTTTGCTCTAAAGGGAGCTTCTTCGACATGCGGAAAATGATTTAATATATTGGAATAGAAATCACGCCAAATCAATTCACTCAGAAATACAGAACTTAATACACTGGCTTTCCTAGCTTTTTCACGTATACTCACTGTCCCAAATCTAAAGTGAATACCGAGCTTGGAGGTACCATCAATCGCAGGAAAGTTTCTAGTCTCTTCATAGTTCTTTATCAATCCTTGGCTTACTGTCGTTGAAGGTATTTTTTGATCACTTTTTTCAAAACCCATACTATCCAAGCTGGGTATGACTAATTGCTTAGACTTCGCAAAATTAGAAGCATACTTTAGTGTAGGATAGGCTTTAAAAAAGTAGGAGGATTCCATTCCTCCTGGGCTCTTCGAAATTGCCTTGGCTTTCCATATTTTAGAATAAGGGGTAAAAACGGTATATGGTAAACCATCCTTTTTCAGTACCTCATCCTGATCAAAAATTACATGATCCTTGAAAGACTTGAACCCAATCTGGTTTGCGGACAATATTTGCTGAACCTCGTGATCCCTATTTTTTGCATAGGACTCATAATCCCGATTGGTATAAACGGTATCGACATCAAATTCCTTTATCAAATCTTTCCAGATCTCGATAGGATCTCCATATCTAACCAGGAGACTACTCTTAAAGCCTTTTAACTCTTTTTGAATATGATCTAAAGCATTGTGAATATAGGTGACTCTTGCATCAGCCTTGTCAGATAATTTATCCAAAATTTTTCTATCGAATATGAAAATTGGAAGCACAGGCGCACCAGCTTTTAGCGCATGGTAAAGACCTGCATTGTCCTCAAGACGCAGATCACGCCTAAACCAGAAAATTGAAATTTTATTTGACATCATCGCATATTATAAAATAGGAACAGTGATCTGATGTCATTGTTCACGGTATAAGTATTGGAAGCTAAATCCTATAAGATTAAGATTTTATTTCAGGTTCTTTTTCCAGTTGAATATTATTCTTACTATGCTCTATGACTGTCGCCTTACCTATATAGCTCACTTTACCAGAAACTTTCCCTTCGCTCAAAACTTTTATTCCATTCCATTGACCATCGCAATCATTATACAGATGAGCCCCTTGCAAAACTAATTCGCCTTGCGGATGAACCACTATTTCAGAACCATTAGGCATAGAGGTTTTACATCTAATTACCAAGCGACCACCATTCTCTATGATTATATTTCCTTGTACCGTCTTGCAACTGTTCCAAGTAATCTCTTCTTTGATATTGAAGTTTTTATAAGGATTGAGTTTGCACCAATCTTTTATTACGAGCGCTCTTTTGATAGGGTTGGTTAAGATTGACTTATGTACTCTACCTATTTGACATGGAGTCAAGGCTGACATATGTGCATTGTAATCCATTATATTATTGGAAATCTCGTGACATGGAGGCACTCCTGTAAGAGCCCAACAATTTGGATGCTCAGGTGTATCCTCACAATTGTCTCTACCCCATGCATGTGCCAAGCCAAAAACATGTCCTATTTCATGATTTAATAATTTAGGTGGATTATACTTTCCAGGAACGACCGCTTTACCATTTTGGTAGACGGTATCTCTCAATGCCTCATGCCACAAAGCCACTTTTACCCAAGTCGAGAATGCAACTCCATTTGCCCTAGCTGTGAAAGATTTGGAGGCTATACTGTCCAAATGTACATCCTGAACAAACACATTCAAAACGGAGTCTTTCTGAATCCCATACTTTTCATAGACATCTCTTTTAAAGATGTTTTTCTTTTTCCCGCGGTTAATATTGAAATAGTGTTCATCATCATTGTGGAAATATATCCCATCATCGTTGGGTATATAAGAGGTCGGCCAAAGTTCATATTTGTATCTTGCACTGAGAACCTCCGTGTCATTGCCAGCTGGCAGTCGCATCTTAGAATTTTCGGACAAGCCCTCATTTGCAGATATCAAAACCTCTTGTACGTATTTTCGCCCTACTTTTTCGGAGAGATTACCTTTTCCTTCTGCATTTCTGATGATATGAAAATTAACTTTGACTCGTTTATAGGAGGTATGCTTTGGATGATCAGGGTCAGGAATGTAGTTTTCTGCATCTCTGCAAGGGTTTGTCATACTGGCTAATTCCTCGATTAGCTCTATTTCTTCGCCAATCGGAATAAAATTCAACCAATTACTATCGCTCTTCTTTTTACAAGAAAATGTAACAGAACAGCTTATGAGTAAGAGAAAAACGATATATCTTTGATTCATAATGATTAGGACTTAACATCAAATAATTTTGATATAGAATTGATTTAATCTTAATTTTACAGGAATTCTACATAGAAATAAAACGTAATATAATGAAAGCAATTATTTATTCAATATTTACCATTGTTCTTCTTGCATTCTTGCCAAGTTGTGGTACAGATACAGCAAATACAAATGTAAGCGCAGACACTGATAGTAAGCCTACATTAAGTGATCCGAACCTAAACAAAGCAAAGCTTCCTAAAGCACTTACTGCCAAACTAAATGCAATGAAGCAAAACCCTAAGGATCATAACCGTAATGCTCAAACCATAAATGAGATTGCGCAGCACTATGTAGAACATAAACAAACCAAAAAAGCCATTGACATATTGAAGACTGGAGCTATTTTTCACGACAAGGGAAATATGCACAATAAAAATTTGGTATTATTAGCAGAAACGCTAAAAGGAGATGAAGCATTCAAGCAAGACTATATCAACTACATACAATCTCTCCAAATAGGAACTCCTACTATGGAAGGGCTGAGTACCTATGCAAGTGATGTCCCAAGTACAGAGCCAAAAATTGCGAAGAAAATTGAAAACATTCAGAATAACCTTACCGTCTCTAGTACTGGTAGACTTGATCTAGATAAGGTCAATGAGTTTGTCAATATTGTAGAGCTATTTGTGATTGCTAATCCATCCAATGAGAAAAGCCCAGCTTACCTTAAATTGGCTGCCGAAGTAGTCAACTCTGTAAAAGTATATCCACGAGCAATTCAGTTTTATGATTGGATATTAACCAGATTTCCAAACTCTCAGCAAGCTGCACAAGCTTTGTTCATGAAAGGTTTCACATTAGATGATGGCATGAAGAACAAGCAAGCTGCTAAGCCAGTGTATGAAGAATTTTTGAAAAAATATCCAAAAAATGACTTTGCAGATGACACTCAGTTTTTACTGAAAAACATCAGCAAAACGGATGAAGAAATCATCAAACAATTTGACGATAAAAAATAGGTTCAAAATTTTCTTTACCTGCTACTAGGTTCTTGGTCTTTAATAGAGCAAGTATCTCCATTCTACCTTTTTTGCGCGAAGGATGGTAGTGAGGGCGCCAGTTATGGCGGCAGTCTGATACCACTACTGTCTTGAGATGTTGCTTTATCAATCAATACATCCTACAGAAAAGATAAAATTGCACCACAATCGAACAGGTATAAGACCGGAGCAAAGCGGAGTCACGGACAGCCTGGTCAGCTGCGAGTAGAGCTTGGTGGTGTGAGCAGCAGGTGACGTGCCCAAATGAAAATGCTATAATAAAACGATCAGTTCCTTATCGAAAGGATCCAAAGCTACGCCATGGACCTTGGCAGACGCCTCCACTCTGTACACAGAACTAACCCCTTCAAACCACTTTGCTGCTTTGACCAAACCACCCACTAGAATATTGGATTCCTCCAACTCGTCCATATCGGATTTACGTGGGTTGAATGGCAACTCAAAACTGAGCTGTACTTTTTTATTGGAGGGAATGTCAATGTTCTGAACCATATCTATATTTCCCAATTCGTACTCGTCGGTCAACTTCTCGTCTTTTTTTCCGCGAGAGTACTTTTCGATGAGCTTGATCTGAATGCTGGTCACCGTATGATCATTCATAGAGGAAATAAACAACTTGCCCGTTACCAAGCCATCGCTGTACTTGAGTTCTTCGGGCAACGAAAGTTCCAGTTTTACACCTTCTATTCCTAACCATGATTTTACTTTACCAAACATATTATATGAATCTTTCTACCCAAGAACCCATCACTGGGACGATGCTATTGTCTTGCAAATCACTCTTGGTCTTGATCAAATTATCAAATATGAGAACCTCACTTTTATCACCCTGTATTTCTTCTCCAAGGGATGCAAGCTTAGTCGTCTTGACCTTATCATTTTCAATATAAGTAATAAGCATGCGATCAAACAAGTTTGTTTGATACTTCACACCGAGGTTTTTGACGAACGACACAGAAGTATCGATAGAACAACCACTCGCACCAGCCATGCTCTCATCTACCATCAACAAAACGATGCGATTGAATAGCACACAGCCCGTAGCCTTCAACTGTCGGCTATGGCTCGCCCATTGGGTACAGAAGGACTTGATCTCGGCATCTGCCATCTGCGCCTCCTCACTAGTGAGAACGCGATCGGCATGATAGATCCAGACCCTGCTATCTGGATGCAATCCATCAGCAAAAGACAAGTCCAATTTATTTATGACTGTTTTAGAATCCATTGTTATTTACGATTAGTTCTGCAAGATCGTAGACCATGATTTGATCCTCCTTATTGGCTGCTTTGATTCCATCTTGTAGCATAGTCACACAAAATGGACAATTGGCAGCAACGATCTCAGCACCAGTTGAGAGTACTTCTTCTACACGCTCTAGATTGATTCTCTTATCACCAGGCTCGTCTTCCTTAAACATTTGAGCACCTCCCGCACCACAGCAAAGTCCATTGCTACGTGATCTTTTGAGCTCCACCAGTTGGCTATCTAGATTTTCCAATACCTGCCTAGGCGCTTCATAAACTCCATTGACACGACCTAAGTAGCAAGAATCGTGATAGGTTATTTTTTTACCCTTATACTCCCCTCCTTCCTTCATCTTGAGCTTGCCGGTACTGATCAACTCCTGGATAAACTGTGTATGATGAACGACATCATAGTTACCCCCCAAGTCAGGATATTCGTTTCGGATGGTATTGAAGCAGTGCGGACATGCGGTGACTATTTTCTTCACCTTGTACATGTTCATGATCTCAATATTCTGCAAAGCAGTCATCTGAAAAACAAACTCATTTCCAGCACGTCTAGCAGGATCACCAGTACAACTCTCCTCCGTACCAAGGATAGCAAAATCAACTTCTGCTTCGTTTAATATCTTACTGAAAGCTATGGTAATTTTTTGCGCACGAGCATCAAAGCTACCTGCACAACCTACCCAAAATAGCACCTCAGGAGCTCGTCCCTCCGCTGCCAATTGTTCCATAGTCTTTATCTCCAATGGTTTTGCCATAAGATGTTTTTATTTTTTTATTTATCGTTGCAAAATAAAATTAACGATATCGCTTCTATTAAAAATTCAATTATTCCGAACAACAATTATTCTTACGATGGTGGATTTTCTTTTTCTATGAGCTGTGTCCATTTATCCCTCGCATCAGGCACCGCCCAGATAGATCCACTATTCTCGATACTAGTGAACATCGGCAACCACTCTGAGGGCCCAGCAGATTCTGTCAGTATTTCATACCTACGCAGCTTGAGTATTGGCTCCAATGGATTGATCAATATGGGACAAGCTTCAACACAAGCATTACAAGTCGTACATGCATGCAACTCCTCCTTGGTGATGTAGTCAAATAGCGACTTCCCATCATCATAGTTATCTGCTGTCAATACCTTTTCGTCTGCACGTTTGTCCTCAGCGATCAGTTCGACATTGCCAGAATCCAAATTTCTACCTACCTCCTCTGCACGATCTCTGATATCCATCATGATCTTTCTAGGAGACAGTTTTTTACCCGTCAGGTTTGCTGGACATACAGAAGTACAACGTCCACACTCCGTGCAGCTATATGCTCCCAATACATCTCGCCAACCAATATCAAAAACATCCTTACTTCCAAAATCTGGCAACTCTTCATCCGCTCCTCCATCATCTGCAAACGCAGCATCCGGATCCATCATACTCTTGACCTCGTTCATGATGGCAGGCATATTCTGCATCTGACCTCTAGATGCCAACTTCGCATGGTACACATTCGGAAAGGCAAACATGATGTGCAAGTGCTTGGATATAGGCAAGTAGTTGAGAAAAGCCAATACGACCATGATGTGTCCCCACCAGCCTATCCGTTCTACTACCGCCAAAGTACCATCGGACATACCGCCAAATAGCATTGGCCCCAGATGCTCTGTAATGGCAAAGTTAAATGAGCCCGCCATACCTTCGACGCCGTTGGCATGTGTCAATGATCGATTGAATAGCACCTCATCGGCACCATTCATCATAAACACACATATCACTAATACAATCTCCAAATAAAGAATAATATTTCCATCCAACTTCGGAAATCCGTTCATTTCGCTTTTATGAAAACGAGGTATTTTTAGTAAATTTCTTCTTGCCAAAAAAATCAAGGTAGCGATGAATGCTCCCAATGATAATACTTCTATCGTAGATATCAGGAAGGTATACATCCCTCCTAGCATGGGTCTAAAAAATCTATGTTGATTGAAGATCCCATCGATGACGATTTCTATCAGTTCGATCTGCGTAAACAAAAATGCGACGTATATGAAACCATGCAGTACTGCTGGAATCCAACGCTTGAACATTTTCTTCTGACCGAAAGCAATCAAAAACACATTTTTCCATCTCAAGCCATTGTCTACGACATCTGGCTCATCCTTTCCCAAAAGGATATTTCTTCGGATGGCTAAAAACTTCTTGCCCGCTATCCAACTTGCTATCCCGAGTACTATTAAAAAAACTATTGATTGAATCATGCCCTTTCTTTTATCACATCCTTGTACGAGATAGCAATATAAATGATATAGTTAGATTATTCTGATTAATCTAAGCAATATTCTCCTCCATAATTGATAATTTTACATTATGCAAATACTACATCATCAACAGATAGAACAAATTGTAAAGCGCTTATCCATTGAGATACTGGAGCAAAACATTGACGAGACTGAAATCGTCCTGGCAGGCATCAACAACAACGGTATGCACCTAGCCCAACTATTGATGAACGAGCTGCTCGACATATCAGACATCCAGTATACCCTGACCCGCATTACCATCGACCCCGCAACCCCACTAGACAGCGACATTTTACTCGAAATACCTGCTGATAATCTCCAAGATAAGGTCCTGATCATAGTGGACGATGTAGCCAATACCGGCCGCACCCTCTTCTACGCATTCCAACCCCTACTGAGCATTATGCTCAAAAAAGTAGAGATCGCCGTATTGGTCAACCGTATGCACAAGTCTTACCCTATCAGTGTTGACTACAAAGGCATCGAGCTGGCTACCACGCTGCAACAGAATATCAAAGTCGTGCTAAGCGACAATAAAAAGAAAAATAAGGCTGAGGTACTATAACCGCAAGATCTATTTGGGAGGGGCTGCCACGGCACTTCGTGCGTGTACGGGTGATCCGCTATTATCCCTCGTTGAAAAAAACGAGTGATACCGCTACTCCCCCTCATCTCTACGCACTCCGTTTGTCGAGCTCCACCTATTCGGTTACGCGACTGCGCAGGCTATGCGTACTCTGAGGGTTCTTTCCCAGCTCCCAACATCCCACCTAACCATGCCATAGGAAGATACGCAAGTACCAAGTCTGCTACCGTAAACCATATTGGACCCGTGATCATATAATTGATAAGCAAGCCTCCCAATAAGAATATAAGTCCAACGATCATAGCCATCTTAGTTTTATGACTCGCAGCCAACCTCGCTGCAATAACAGCCCCTACTAATGTGCCTAACGCATGAGCTAAAAAAGGAAACAGAAAATACTTTGGTTCTAAGCTTGGAAACATAGCAGCCATTGCTTCAAAATCGGAAGGATCCAATCCTTCGACAGGAAAAACTTTATGCCCAGCCTCTACCAAGCCCATATTAATAAAGCTACCACCTATCCAGCCAGCAATCACTGCTAGAATATTTTTAAGTATTGGATTCATCGTCTATTATTTTACACTACAATAGTTTCAGCGTTTCGGCAAAGCGCCATAGTTTTCTTGTGCTGCATGTGCTTAGGATCCGATCTGCTCTCCTAAAATCAGGTTTACTTAAGAAGATCAGTGAAAATTAATCCTAATAAAAGTAGGGAAATTATTTCTAATTTTGAAATATTGATTCGATATGCGTCAGCCAATAAAAGCAACATTCTCCTCGATATGGAGTTAAACATGAGTAACTTATAACAACTTGTATCATGCAAAAATTTCTATTCCTATTTATCGCTTGTTTTAGCCTTACAGTCTGTTCTTGTCAGGATCCAGATATGCCAACCGAGAGCGAACTACAGGAAATGGGTATGGAATCAATTGACCTGAACGAATCTCAGCAAGCTGTAGTTACTGACGTAAAAGCAGATGGTACAGACAATAATTACACCTTCAAAGTAACGATTAAAAGTCCAGATACCGGCTGTAAGCAATATGCAGATTGGTGGGAAATATTTGATCAAGACGGCAATCTCATTTATAGACGAATACTAGCACATAGCCATGTAGACGAACAACCATTTACAAGAGCAGGCAATGCTGTGAAAGTGGGCAAAGATCAGTTTGTGTATATACGTGCACACATGAATTCCTTCGGCTATGGATCTTTTTCATTCTCTGGAACTCCGAGTAAAGGATTTCAAGCTGAACTCATAGGCCTAGACTTCTTTCCTGAACTGGAGAATGTCGAGCCTCAGCCAAAGGATTGCGAATTTTAGTACAATTTACACTTCTTCTTAGCCAAGAAAAAAAGCAATGCGATTTGGGTAGGGATATAAAAAAAGCTCGCCTATATGGCAAGCTTATTTAAAACTGAAAGTGTCTTAATCTTAAGCCACTTGAACATTCACTGCGTTCGGTCCTTTTCTTCCATCCTCTACATCGTAAGTAACTTTATCTCCCTCGCGGATCTCTCCACCTGCAAGACCATTAATATGTACGAATACATCTTTTCCACCGTCGTCTGGTACAATAAATCCAAATCCTTTGGCATTATTGAAGAACTTAACTGTTCCGTTATTCATCTTGTAAAAATTTAATTGATATAAATGATATTAAAATACAATATAAAAATAAAAATATTTCAAGAAAAACCAGTTTTACGTATTGAAAAAAACTAAATACTAGGGTTTTTATCCATTTTTTATTCAAAAATGAGCTATTTAGACCTCTTCTTGGGGATCCAAACTGCAGTAACCGTCACTTTTATGGGCTCTACTCCTAGCTCATCCGTGATTTCTACTTCCAAGGGAAGCTCCCCTTTTTCTGAATTTTGGATGTATTCAATTTGCTCTTTAGTCAATGACACCCTACCTCTCAGACCACCAGTTGATCTTTTCACAAAGTCCGCATTGATGTTTTTGACCAAAGGCAACTTATCTGCGGGCAGATTCATGGCAACTATAAGAATGGCGATAGACTCCGCCAAAAGTACCATCCCGCATGCATGGAGTTGCTTGAGGTGGTTTCTTACTCGAGGCCTATTTGGGATATAAGCCATCCACTCCATGTCGCTGGTCTTTTCAAATCGCAATCCCGATGTGCCCACAAAAGGTACTGCTCTACCGATAACAAAATTCTTAACTGGTTTTTGCAAAAAGCCAGGTAGCTTATTTAGGGTGCTGATGGTGTGGTATATTTGACTTCTCTTCATTTCATTATTATATGTATGCTAACTCAATATGCAATCACTACCAAGGAATCCAACTTCGTCCTCAATTTGATGAAATTTTTTAATTTTTGTTCATCACTTTCTCGCTCCTTATTAGACTTCATAGCGCTCCATTTCACCATGGCGATGGGTACTTTTTGGAAAGAAGAAAAATCAGTTTTAACTACACTTTTCGCTATTGCAATTTCATTCACTAAGGGGAAAATAGTTTTAACTTCTTTATAGACTTTTAATAGCTCAGATTTTTTCAAACTATCTATTTGCGACTTCAAAATCATCAGTTCACTTGACTTTTGATTTTGCAATGCCTGCATTTCTTGCAACTGCGCTTGCAGCTTGCCTTGCATTCCACTGACTTTGTTGTCCAGATTCTTTATATCCTCGTAGGGTATTTGCTCACTTTGATAAGTGATGATCTTAACAGACTTTTGTAGCATATCTTCTAGCTCCATATCACATTGAGTAAGGTATTCCTTGCTCAAAGGATCTCCTATCACCTTCAATAATATTTGTACACTATCCCTATTGGCCAATTGGTTTCCCTCGGCAAAAGTCCACTCTGAGAGAATGGTTTCTTCAGCACGAATTTTACGTTTTAAATATTGATCTACTTTCTGTTCTTCTCTTACTTGCCTCACCGTTTCATATAGAATCTTGGACGCTGGTAATAGAATAATCAATGAAAAAATAATCATAAGCAACCTACCTCTATTGCGCTCCCTATTATTAATATACTTCTTATATGGAAATCTTAGTATTCTGATTACAATATAGGTGGTGATGGCTATAAAAGAAGAGTTGAGAAAGAACAAATAAAACGCATTCAAAAAGAAAGTCAATTCCCAGTTGGCCAATCCAAAGCCAGCGACACACAAGGGAGGCATCAATGCAGTTGCTATGGCTACACCTGGTACGGCATTGGACTTATCCAATCGGGTGGCAGAAATAACACCCGCCAATCCTCCAAATATGGCTACTAATCCATCCAGAAAGGTAGGTCTCGTACGAGAGGTGATCTCATCCGTTATCGTTCCAAAAGGGGTTAACTTAAAATAGATAAAACTAGTCACTAGCGCTATGATGATCGCTATTACAAAATGCTGTAAAGATACGATTAGTGTCTCTTTGTCATTGATCCCTATGCCAAGACCTATGCCCAATATGGGAGACATGAGTGGAGAGATAAGCATGGCTCCAATGATGACTGCTGGAGAATTCAAATCCAATCCCAGGGATGCTACCATAATGGAACACATCAGAAGCCAAGCATTGGCTCCTTTCATTCTTTTATTATTTTGAATATTGGCTAAGGTACCCTCACGATCCATCCCATCTCGGATGTCGACTAGGTCATGGAAGAATTTCTTGAGAGACTCCCAAAGTTCTCCAATACTCCTTTCCTTAAGCTTATTTTGTTTTGACTGCTCTAGTGCCATGTGGCAAATTTAAAAAATTAGGTTATTCTACTTTATGCAAACTATAAAAAGAATGAAATAACAAATACTGTATTTACTATAAGATACTAAGGAAAAGCAGATACCCAATGACTACCATCTGTAAAATACTCTTTTTTCCAAATGGGTACGGTTTCCTTGAGCGTATCAATGCAAAATCGACAAGCATCAAAAGCAGCTCCTCTATGATCGGCCCCTACAGCTATAATAACAGCAATTTCTCCCACCTCAAGACTACCTACCCGATGCCAAATAGCTACCCTTTTACAATCAAAATCCGAAATAGCTCTATCTGCTATTTTTTGCATTTCCTTTATAGCCATGGGCTCATACGATTCAAAATCCAAGTGGGTAACCGTCCTGCCTAAAGCATGATTTCGTACAGTACCTACAAACAAGTCAATTCCGCCAATTTCCGGCAATTCAACGCATTTTAGGATTGCCTCCACTGATAGTTTTTGGTCAGAAATTTGCAGATGTGTATTGTCCATATTTATGTGGCCCTAAATAATCAATATTTCCGTAAAACATATAAAAAAAAGTGACATTTATACACAATGTCACGTCATAAAGGTATTAATTAACTAACTACAAATCGAGATTATTATGATGATGGAATTAATAAAAGGTATGGTAATGAAGCAATTAGCAAGTAAGCTAATGGGCGGTTCAATGAACGAAGCTGTATCAGGTGCAGTAGCTTCTCAAGGAGCAGGTGCATTTGTATCAATGATACAAGAAAAACTAACAGGAGGAGGAATAGGTGATCTTACAGCTATGTTTTCTGGTGAAGGTGAAGGCGGAGATTTGATTTCTGGTTTTCAAGAGAAGCTAGGAGGTATCATGCAAGAGCAAGGCGTGTCTGCTGAAGATGCTACAGCTCAAGCTGGATCTGTTGCTCCAGATCTTTTCAACTCAGTAAAAGAAAAATTTGCTTCAACTGATGAAGCTGATGCAGGATTTGACATCTCTGCTTTAGCTGGACTTGCTGGAGGCGGAAGTGCAGCGGACCTTTTAGGAGGTGCAGCTGATATGCTTAAAGGAAATGCAGGCGACTTGCTAGGAAAAGCAACTGGTTTGTTTGGTAAATAAAATAGAGATTAAATTCTCTAAATATAAAGCTTGAAACACCGAAAGCCAATTCATTTTATGAATTGGCTTTTTTTTATTGCTATTGACTTTTACCACGAAGGACCTTAGCCCCCACTGACGGGTGGAATGATCGCAATAGTATCAGACTCTAAAATACGGTCCTCATCATTGGCATAAGACTCATTCACTGCTATCATTAGAGATTTGAGTTTTTTGGACTCTGGATACTTATCATGTAGATAAATCTTTAGATCCTGAACTGTAGTACCAGGCTCCAATTCCACATTCAATGTAGTGTGACCGACCATCTCCTTAAGAACTCCAAACAATAAAATATCCAACTTCATAATTACATTTTGCTATTTGCATAAAATCAATCGAGAATCAGCAAGTGCTTTTTTTCGTATTGCTCCCGGATAATCAGGACTACTGATCATATTGATAAATTTTGCCTTGGTCTCATACTCAATTATCAAGACCTTATCCCACTCTAAGTCCCCAGCAGGGCCTATCAATGTAAAATAAGGCTTACCATCATAAATCACCCGTGCTCCTGCCTCTAGAAAATAAGGCATCACTTCTTTCATGTATTTTCTATACTGCTCCTTGCCACTAATATCTGTACCTTCTACACGATCTACAAATTTGAGTAAGTTCAGCATTTGGAATTTTTCTTCCACATCATACTTCATAAACTCTAAGTACTGCTCCTTGGTAAGCTCTAAATATACATCCATATGGTCCTAGTCTATATAGTTTAAAATCAAGAAAACAATCTGCGATCAAAACGAAATGCTTCCCTTTTTACAATCTTTATTTTACTGAATAACTTATGCTGCGGATTGATCAGATAATTAAAATCTCCTTGTGTCACCACTGAAGGAACTCTACAAAGCAAAAACTTATTTTCCAATACAAAGTCATCTCCTATATGTTGCGTATTGGGCAGCTGTGGGAAAATATTCCAATCTTTGGGTAGATTTTTCAATTTGATCTCCTTGGTCGGCGTTTTATCTGGACACTGTAGCGTAAGCATAATATAATCGTCCGGAAGAGTGGCAAGAGAAAAATGAACCAAAATTTCAGCCATTGCCAAGGATCTATTGGATGCTGTATAAATTAATTCGACTCCTGCAGAATTCCATCTGCCTCCTTTCAAAGCAGCTCCTTTTCCAGAAAGTACTTTTGAGTATTTTTTGCGTGTCAATCGAAACAGCTCCATCTAGATAAAGATGCCATGGTCCAAACGTGTCAACTCTGTCATCACCAGCTCCTTGCCATATGAGTCACTGAGTAACTCCATAGGAGCAATACTGCCTAAAGCGAAATTGGGGGTATTGAGCCAAAGCAAGAACTTGGATGCCGACCCGAAAATCTCAAAGCCTAAAATAGTCACCTCCGTAACCTCAAAGATCTTCTCGGTTTGGAGGGACTTGAAAGTCTTATTGTCCTTTTTGTAACGCTGCATGGACTTGGTAGAAATACCCAAAAAAACAGCCCAATCCTCCTCCGAATATGGAGCACTCTGCATAATCGTATCAAAAATATCGTAACTGAGTCCTTTTTTGATGATCAAGGTAAGCAAGAGCTTATCGTCTAGCCAATCCGAAATACTCGAATGGCTCAACTCGCGGTCTGAATAATACGGAGCTTTTGCATCCTTAACTATGCTGTGCATCCCTTTGGTAATCTTATCGTCTGCAGCTGTAGGAAATAAATACATAATATGGACATTTGTCCCAAATATAGTACATTTGTCCCAAATATTCAAGTCATTGCTTTGATTTTGTGAGCAAGAGGAGCCAGCAAGAGCAAGAGTTAAGAGCTTTGAGGATATAGCTCGGGAGCACCCATAAAATGTGTCATATAGAGCGTAGCTCTGTCGGTAGGTGCGGCTCCATGGTAACCTTAGGCCAGCTGGAGTTGCACCCTTTAATTTAAATCTCTAACCATGAAACATACCTCTATCTAAAAACTTCAAATATCCCCGAAGCTGCAATCTTGTATTTTGCTCAATCCTCCTGTTCAACCCTCTTGCTCAGGACTCTTGCTGAATACTCTTGCTCTTACTCAATTCCTCTTGCTCAATACTCTTGCTCTTACTCAATTCCTCTTGCTCAGTACTCTTGCTCTAAACTCTTGCTCTAAACTCTTGCTCAGTACTCTTGCTCTTGCTCAATTCCTCTTGCTCAATCCTCAAAACGACCCATTTTGCGAAAGGGGGTGTAAGCAGGGGCGCGATAGCGACCAGTCCCTTAGGACCGTAGCGGAGCGAAGTGCTGAAAGACCCGACCTCCTGTGCGGGATGGCCTGCGAGCAAGCAACAGGAGGATTCGCCCAAATAATCACCTAAAAAGGGTTAAATACCCCAACTATTATGACACAATGCAGTTTAAATATGATACAGTAGACTGTCTAAAAACGTATATTTGCCGCCTATGAAGAACATGAGAAACTTTTGCGTAATTGCCCATATCGACCATGGGAAAAGTACCCTTTCGGATCGTTTACTTGAATTCACACAAACGATAGGTGAAAGAGCTATGCAAAATCAGGCTTTGGATGACATGGATATAGAACGAGAGAGAGGAATCACGATCAAGAGTCATGCTATCCAAATGTATTATAAACATACAGATGGCGAGGAATATACCTTCAATCTCATAGATACGCCGGGCCACGTGGATTTCTCCTATGAAGTATCTCGGTCGATAGCTGCCTGTGAAGGTGCCCTACTCCTAGTAGATGCATCCCAAGGAATACAAGCACAAACTATCTCCAACTTATACCTAGCCATCGAAAACGATCTCGAGATCGTCCCAGTTATCAATAAGGTGGACATGGAGTCTGCTGATGTCGAAACCGTAAGTGACCAGATCATAGATTTGATCGGTTGTGAACTAGAAGATATCGTACTGGCAAGTGGAAAAACTGGACTAGGTGTACAGGATGTAATGAATGCTATAGTTGCTAAAGTACCTGCCCCATCTGGAGATCCTGAAGCACCTCTGCAAGCTTTGATATTCGATTCTGTCTTTAACCCATATAGAGGTGTCATTGCCTACTTTAGAATTTTTAATGGCACCATGAAAAAAGGCGAACTGGTCCGCTTTGTCAATACAGAAAAAGAATATCATGCTGATGAAATAGGTATCCTACAAATGGATATGGTCCCAAGCAAAGAAATGTCTGCTGGAAATGTGGGATACATTATCACGGGGATTAAGACAAGCAGTGAAATAAAAGTGGGTGATACCATGACTATCGCAAACAATCAATGCGAGGCTGCAATTGATGGATTTGAAGATGTGAAGCCAATGGTTTTTGCAGGTATCTTCCCCTTGGATAATGATGACTTTGAGGATCTCAGAGATAGCCTGGAAAAGCTACAACTCAATGATGCTTCATTGGTATTTGAGCCAGAATCATCCGCAGCATTGGGATTCGGATTCAGATGTGGTTTCCTAGGAATGTTGCACTTGGAAATTATCCAAGAAAGACTATCCAGAGAATTTAATCAGGAAGTCATCACTACCATCCCGAACGTATCTTACTATGCCTATACGACGAAGGGGGAAAAACTATTGGTCAATACGCCATCAGAGTTGCCTGACAACAATCACATGGAGCGTGTAGAAGAGCCGTTCATCATAGCTCAAATAATCACCTCGCCCGAATATATAGGGCCGATCATGAAACTGACCATGGAGAAGCGTGGTGTCATGACTAAGCAAAACTACCTAACTCCGGAACGTGTAGAAATGACCTTTGAATTGCCGCTAGCAGAAATCGTATTTGATTTTTATGATCGACTAAAGTCTATTTCTAGAGGATATGCTTCCTTCGATTATGCACCCTTGGAATATCGTGCCTCTGAAATCGTAAAGATGGATATGCTGCTCAACGGCAATCCTGTGGATGCACTATCTGCCCTAGTACACAAGGACAATGCTTTTGCCTTTGGAAAAAAGATATGCGGTAAGCTAAAAGGACTACTGCCTAGACAGCAGTTTGTCATAGCGATACAAGCTTCTATCGGTGCTAAGATCATAGCCCGTGAAACCATCTCTGCTATGAGAAAGGATGTAACAGCCAAATGTTATGGTGGTGATATCTCTCGTAAGCGTAAGCTGCTAGAAAAGCAAAAGAAAGGTAAGAAGAAGATGCGTAGTATCGGAAACGTTGAAGTGCCTCAAAAGGCATTCCTTGACGTGCTCAAGCTGGACTAAATCCACAAAAATTCTTTTCTGTAACCCAAACTAATAACTGTCCTGTAAGCGACTTTTTGAATTAATGTTTAAACATCAAGTTTGTTTGTTTTGTTATGGATGTATTCATAACATAAAAAATAAACAATGAAGTTTTTATACACCACCCTAGCACTTATTACACTTTCCTTCTTTTCATTTACCAATATAGAGGATGTATCCTACAAGATAGATATAGACCAAAGTACTGTAGAGTGGAAGGCCAGTAAAGTAACTGGTAAGCATAATGGAACCATCAAAATAAAGGAAGGCGACCTTACTTTTACAGACACGCAACTCACAGGCGGTACCTTCACGATAGATATGACATCAGTAGAGTGTAGCGATCTAGAAGGTAAGTCAAAAGAGAGCTTAGAAGGACATCTTAAATCGCCAGACTTCTTTGGTGTGGAAGAATTTCCAACGGCAAGCTTCCTGATCAAGCAGGTAGTAGCTAGAGGCGCAGAAGGAGACTACAAAATCATTGGTGATATCACTATAAAAGGGATCACAAAAGAGATCAAGTTCAATACCCTACTTGCTAATAATATAGCTACTGCGACCATTATATTGGACCGTACAGACTTTGATGTGCGCTATGGATCTGGGTCATTCTTTTCTAATCTTGGAGACAAGACTATACATGATGACTTTGAACTAAATGTATCTCTAGCCTACCAAAAATAGGAATTCGATTAATAAAAAATAGATTAACAAAATGTCGAAAGGCGATCATCAGAAATTGATGGTCGCCTTTTTTACTTTTTTTAATTTTATTCTCATAAATTTTTGCTCCTTTTATATTATATTTGACCGTAATACGTAAACACGGACTTTTGAGAACTAGTTATGAGGTGGATGCGCAATCGAGACAAAAAATAATATTTTTATAAAGATCTTTGTGGTCATCTTTCTTATATGTGCTAAGAAGCACTAAAGAATGACTTTTATCAGAGCCATTGGAGTAGGGTCCATGGCTCTTTTTTTTTCTCGTATCCTCTATTCTTTATAACAGTTAATCAGGCTTCTTGTTGATCCTTTTTGGGATTTTTCGCTTTGATAATTAGTCTTAAGGACTGGTCATAGGTGAAGTAATTCCAGATCCAGTTGATAAATACCATCACCTTATTCTTTACGCCAAGTATAGAGAATAGATGCACAAATAGCCAGACCAACCAGGCAAAGAAGCCTTTGAATTTGAAGTGAGGCAAGTCTACTACTGCCCTGTTTCTTCCGATGGTAGCCATAGACCCTAAATCCTTGTATTTAAAGGTAGAAGAACATTGTCCTTCAAGTATTTTGAACAGATGCTTTGACAAGAACTTACCTTGCTGGATGGCTACTTGGGCCAATTGAGGATGACCATAAGGTAAAGCTTCTGTTTGTATAGCTGCGATATCACCAAGGGCAAATACATTTTTTGTACCGATGACCTTACACTGCTCGTCAGTAAGCATACGACAAGATCTGTTGTACATGGTATCATCCATACCAGGGATCTTCACCCCTTTCACTCCTGCCGCCCAAATCACCTTGTTGCTGCGAATCTTGGAGCCATCCTTCATGGAAACAAACTTTCCATCATAGCCCACTACCCTGGTATTGAGCATTATTTTGACATCCAGCTTTTCCAAGAATCGCTTGGCCCCTTCTGAAGAATTTTCAGACATTCCCTTTAATAAGCAAGAAGCACCCTGAACGAGGTAGATATCTACTTCTTGATTATCTAGCTCTGCGTAGTCTTTAGGCAGGATGTATTTTTTCATTTCTGCCAGTGCGCCAGCGACCTCTACACCAGTAGGACCTCCACCTACAATAACAATATCAATCAAGCCCTGTCTCTCTTCATAATCGGGCGTAACCAATGCCTGCTCATAATCTGTAAGAATTGCATTGCGTAAGTACAGCGCTTCAGAGACCGACTTCATCGGAATCGTCTTTTGGGCCAACTCTTCATTGCCAAAATAATTGGAATCTACACCTGTTGCTATCACTAAAGCATCATAATGCAATACACCTAGATCGGTAGTGATTTCTTGTTTCTTCCTATCCAAATGGAGCAACTCCGTAACTCTGATATATACATTCTTTTTGCCTTGAAACAACTTTCTCAAAGGAAAACTAATAGAGCTGGGCTCAAGACCCGCCATAGCCACCTGATAAAACAGTGGTTGAAACTGGTGGTAATTGTTTTTATCAATCAGCACAATCTGTACATCTTGCTTTGCTAGCTTTTTTGCAAAAGACAAACCCGCAAAACCTGCACCAATTACGACAACTCTTTTTTGGTTTGTGTCCGGAATATTGATAGACATATGAACTATTTATTTATATATAAAATCGGCTATTACATTGTTTTAGTAGAATCTTTCATATTTGGATAAATTACTTTAACTTTAGTATAACTACCCTAAGGCCTACTTTTGCATCTAAATGGTGAATTAGAAGCGTTTTACTAAAAACCACGTTTATGAAATATTTGATAAATATAAGTCTTTTGCTCTTGATGCCATATGTGGGCATTGCACAAGATCACACCACTACTACTGTAGAAGGATATGTATATGAATCTAACAATAGAGGCTACCTCTCAAATGTAAAAATCACTGTCCTCAATGATGACAACCAAGGAGTAGAAGCCACTACCGAAACCGATAATGAGGGATACTTCAAAGTAAATCTAGCACATGTACATTCCAGTTTTACGGTAAAAGCAGAGCATAAATTATTTTTCTCTAAAAATATGTCTGCCGAATTCTCTACTAAAGGGAAAACAGAAAGCTCATTTGTAAAGTTTGAACTCGAACGGAGACCGGGATATATATTTGATGTCACACTTGCTGAAAGCAATAAGGATAATAGAGCAGTCTCTGTAGATGCTATACAAGGAGCCAAGATCGAGATCTATAATAATACGAATGCCGAAGAGTCTTTAGTCATAGATTCACTGCACTCGCCCAACTTCAACTTTACATTTGAGCAAGGCAATCACTATACTGTGATGGTCCGCAAAAAGGGATACCTCACCAAACGAATGGAGGCCTTTATCAATATAGATGGCTGCATACTTTGTTTTGAAGGTGTCAGTAATGTAACAGATGTCATGACACAAGGAAATGAGCTAGGGACTTTTCTAGCCAATATAGAAATGGATAAAATAGCTGTCAATACTACCTTTGAATTGAAAAACATCTACTACGATTATGATGAGTCCTACATACGCCAAGATGCAAGTGTGGAGCTAGACAAGGTAGTAGCAGTACTGAAAGACAATCCTGGAATCTCCGTTGAGCTTGGTTCGCATACCGACTCCAGAGGTAAGGATGCCTATAATATGACCTTATCTCAGGCACGTGCCGCTGCTGCAGTCCGATATTTAGTAGATCAAGGTATCGATACAGATAAGTTATCTTCTCGTGGATATGGGGAAACTCAGTTGGTCAACGCATGCTATAATGGGCAGACTTGCTCTGAAGAAGCTCATCAACAAAATCGTCGCACACAGCTAAAGATAACAGGAATTGAGAAGGTCAATCCATTAGATAATAAATCTTTGAAACAGATCATTGAAGAGGATGTGATTTTGAAGAGCTTGGATAACACACAGATCCAAGTCCAACCAGGAGATGTATTGCCTGAAGAGATTCAGAAAGATATTGATCGCTTACGTGGGAAGAATTAAGCTGCGCTTTGTGGATATATCAGTTGACTCATGTATTATCATTCTTGATTTCCTTAAAATTCTGCAATTTTAAATAAACCCCATTGGTCCAACCAAAACCGTCTTGAACTGGGTACTCCCCTCCTCCAGTCGGCAACTCAATATCTTCGACATTGTACTTTTCAAGCATTTTGCCTGTGTCTTTGAATACCTTCTCATTGAGACTTAGCCATCTCGTCCTGACTTCATGGGCTAGGTCAGTAAATCCATAATTCACTAGGCCTTTGAATGCCATCCACTGGAGCGGTGCCCAACCGTTAGGCGCATCCCACTGCTCACCAGAGTTGATATTGGTAGTAACTAAACCTCCTGGCTTGAGAAACTTTGATTCCAGCTTGTGCGCCACCAAGTCTGCTTGTTCATCAGTGGCAAGGTTGAAAAACAAGGGATATACTGCTGCTAGAGACTCTACGTTGGAGAAAGATTTTGTGTTATGATTGTAGTCACTAAAAAATTGGATTTCCTCATTCCAACAATACTTATGTATTAATTCTTTGCGACGTAGCGCTTTGGACTCAAACCTTTTGGCTTTGGCTATCTCTCCTGAAAAAGTAAAGGCTTTTGCGATGGTACATTCTAAAAAGTACAATAAGCAGTTGAGATCAACTGGGACTATATCGCTGGTCTGAATGCTCCGCATTCTTTGGGATTCATCCATCCATCGAGCACTAAAGTCCCAACCTGATTCGGCTGCCGCACGGATATTGTGGTAAAAATCTGTTTTGCTTTGGGTAGTAGAGATATACTCATCCGTATCATTGCTATACATTTCTGGCCTAGGTGTGTCAAACCGATCGAAGTATCTATTGAGTAACTCTCCTGTGGTATCGCCCATACGCACTACATGACGATCTACGTCAGAAGTCGCATAAGTAGTATCCATCCAAAAGTAATATTCTTGAAGTAGTGCTTTACTATAATCGATGTACACCTGATCACCTTGCGACTGTGCCAGCAAATCTACCATTAATGCAAAAAATGGAGGCTGAGATCTACCTAGGTAGTAGGTCCGATTGCCGTTGGGAATCAATCCGAAAGTATCCAGCTGCCAAACAAAATTGTCTATCATATTCTTGATGAGATCTGTCTTTCCAGACACCTCCAATCCTAACATGGTAAAATAGGAATCCCAATAATACACCTCATTGAATCGCCCGCCTGGCACAATGTATGGGTTGGGCAAATTCAAAAGAGAACTACCTTCAATAATTTCGTCTGCTTGGCGTGTTAATAAAGGCCACAGTCTTTCGATATGCTCTGATACAGACATACTTTGATCACTTTCAAAATCCATGGATCTCGACGCTACAGGTGAGAAGTGGGTCAAATAAAAAGCCATCAAATCAAATCCCTCTGTAAACTTTTGGTCATCATAGTTGTCGAGTATAGTCTCTGGATCATATATTGGTGTAGCATCCGATATAGACTTACCATCTTCCCAAAGACCACTTTCATGCATAGCAACAAATAATTCACCATACAACTCCGCTGGATCAAGGCGCCTATGTCTTTTCCGCATCTGTCAATCTTTTCAACATGAATAAAGCTACCAACAAAAGCCCCATTGGTATAAGGGTATAAAAGAAAGCCGTTTCTGCGCCAACAGTTTTGAATAACCATCCAATCACTCTAGACCCTATGGTACCTCCTAAGGCTGAGAAGACGACTATCAACCCTGTCATCGGGCTGTGCAACTTTTGCGGCAAAGCACTCAGTACCGCTGAATTGAGTAATGGATATATAGGTGCTAAAAATAAGCCTACCAGTGGAAAAGTATAAGCCATCAATGGTATATCTGAAAAACTCTGAATAGAAACAGAATCCGCTGAAACTACTCTAGGCAAAACAAACAATACAATAGCCATAGAAGCCATGATACAAGTGGCTACTATCCATACCCAAGATATCTTTTGGGCAAGTAATCCAGCCAAAATGCGACCTACACCGAGAGATATGGCTAAGATGGCTGACATTCTAATGCTTATATTTTGCTGTGCTGCTTCTGTAAGATTTTCAGAAAAATCTAATACACGCTCATTGAATGTAGGTAACCATGTCATAATGCCTTGCTCTATCATCACAAATAAAAAAGCACTGCCGACAAATACTATGACTAGCAACTTTAGCATCAGCTTAATCATAGCTTCGAAATCCTCAGACAAATTAGAGCCTGGTATTTCACTGCCCTCATCAAAGTCCGTAGACCATAAAAACAGAAATGATATGGCAGACAATCCTGCCAAAACCCAATACACTCGCAGCCAAGAGTCCGGATCTAATTCATGGTTGAAAGCAGGAAACAGAAAATAAGCCAAAGCAATTCCAAACATAAACACCCCTTCAATACTACTCATCAAGCTGTTGTGTTCTTTTTCATTATTGGTTACTAAACCAATAGCAGAATAAACCGATACCTTGATCAGAGCAAAAGCAACCCCAACAGCGGCAAACAAAAACTGAGCAGTGCCAAAGGAATTGCCAAAATACATGGCTATGCAGGCAAAAAACACAATGGCAAGGGCAGTCAACATAGATTTTTTATATCCTATGCGAGGCAGAAAAGAGGCTATAAAAAAGGAGACTATAGCAATGGGCATGTCCTTGAATAGCTCCAATGTACTTGCTTGCAACTCATCAACACCAAAATTTGTGATTGATTTGAGGATTACAATACCTACACTGTTTAGCAAAATGGCAAATACAAAGTAGTTGAGGTATAGCGAGAATTTAAATCCTAGATTTCGGCTTTTCATTTTTGACCTTGAATTTATGATTGCTTAAATTACATTAATTAATGGTGTATACAAGAGCTGTATTCAATTCTTTTACTTTCTATTCATAAATAGTTCTTTGTATATCCAGTGGAGGCGATAGCCGGAACATAGAGCACGGAGTGCGTCAGGACAAGAGGTGGTAGTGGTTCCCAGTAGAGACACTTTGGCTTGTGGTTCTGCCAGGAAGGGTGTCTCTACTGGGAAGGAACGGACGACTCGGTCACGCCATTAGGCCGTGATGGCCCCAAACCCCAACCATATGTATCCCCGTATTGGGCATAATGAGTAGAATTTTTATCTTCGTGATATGAAAGATTTTCTGCCTTTATTTCCTTTAAACTTGGTAGCCTATCCTGGTGAGAAGCTCAATCTGCACATCTTTGAGCCGCGATACAAACAGCTATTTAGAGAGTGTCATGAAAATCAAATCACTTTTGGAATTCCGACTTTTATCGATGAAAAAATCATGGACATAGGGACGGAACTCAGGCTTGAAAAAATAGAAAAAACCTACGACAGTGGCGAACTTGATGTGCGTACTGTAGGCATAGGAATCTTTCGTATAGAAGAGTACTTTTCGCAAGCGCCCAATAAGCTATATGCAGGCGCAGATATCACGAGACTCGATCATGAGACAGGGGATGTCGACTCCGAAACACTTGACAACATCTATATTTATTTGCAAAAACTTTTTGGAATCCTAAGTATAGATAAACATAAAATACCGAAAAATGCGCAGTCCATAGTGTCCTATAATATAGCACACCATGTGGGATTTTCGGTAGAGCAGGAATATGCTCTGCTGCGGATAGAGAGTGAGCAAGCCCGCCTAGAATACATACAAATGCAACTGCAAAAAATAGTGCCTATTGCTAAAGAAATGGAAAATCTGAAAGAGCGTGCACGACTCAATGGACACTTCAAGAAAATAGTACCGCCGCCGAGTATATAGTGAATGTGAGCTGGCTATGGCTCACATATGGGCATAAAAAAACCACAGGATATCAGGGCGTTTTGGACCCTCAAATAGACATGGATGGGGCGCTCAAGATGGTTCAGTAATCTCCCTCGCTCTTAATAAAAAGAACACCGGACAAGTCAACGGTTTGGAGCTCGCCCTAGACATCTTTAAAGAATCATCCCCAATAGTAATAACGCAGAGTCAAAACTGTTGATACCAAGTGGAGGCATAAATCTAAATAATATATATGTGATAGTCAAGCAAAATGGGTGGATTAAAATCCTTGTTTAATATTCCTGCCTGGAAGGTTGTAAAGTAGCGAAATAACATGCGAAAAAGTGTTGTTCCGCTGATCTCCAATATCCGTAAATGCGTAATCCAACTTGAAGTCCTTGATCTTTACCCCCACTCCAATAGAAGGCTCTATGGTCCAAAAAGGATCTTTATCGATGTCCGTGTCTTGCTGTAGATTGGTCAGTCCAAATCGTAAAAACGCAAATTGCTTATAATCGAGCTCTGCCCCCATACGAGGTGCTATGCTGAATTGATCGGTTTTGACTAGGGTGTTTCGTTCGCCGTCAAAAGTAGCAATCACACTGGCCTCTACCAGTAAACCAAATCCTTTTTTGAGGGCCTTGTATCTGCCTATACCGAAGGTTGCTTTTGGGCGAGTGACTTCGATAGAATTTTCGGGCAGTTCATTGTCTGTAAGTTGGAGCACTTCCTTTTCGGCCTCGGTAAAGTTGAAAGACCATGCATTGAAAGTACCCGTGATATCTGCTATCGTCAACCCAAATCTCCACGTGTCTCCCCAGTATTGGATACCGCCATCCAGACCAAAGCCAAATGCATTGGCAAAGGGGCCTATATTTCTATATATGATTTTGACATTTCCACCTATGGTCCACTTATCGCTGTCGGCCAAAAGGTACTGACTGTATCCCCCTAAGAAGGCATAGTCTGCTGCTGAAAAAGGAACCACGTTGTCGTAATTGATACTGCCATCAGCTTCAAATAAATTGAGTGTATTGGGAATGTCGTCGATACCAAAACGGATCAATGAAAGCGAGATCGCCCTGCGTCCGTTGCTTATTTTATTGGAAGCCGCTAGGTAGTCAAACTTCCCCACCCCAGCAAACCACTCAGCATGCATCGCACCAAACTGCCAATCGTCATGCGGGTTGCGGACTAGGCCTGCCGGGTTCCAGTAGCTGGCCGTAACATCATTGGTGGAGGCAATCACGGATTTACCCATGGCCTGAGCACGCGCACCTATACCGATGCTAAGAAATTCGTTGCTAAATTTTTGAGCTTCAACTTGTGTGAAGAGGAATGCGCAAAATATAAGGAGTATCGTTTTTTTCATCTAGTAAGCCAGCGTTGTTGAGAGGCACGTAGTATCAACGCCAAATATAAGGGTTTATTTTGTGTCCAAAGCCCAGCATTCTACAATTGTCACTGCCTTGCCAAAGCAGCTCTTCATACTACTACTCTATGCCCAACTCCTGCCGCAAGGGCGCATCCTTCAGATCATGCTTATTCCAGTAATCCAGCATCTTTCTGGACTTGAGCGTTGCCGTGGTGCTTAACTTTTTGCGATTGGCTCCAAATCCTGAAAATCCGTCCTCTGACCAACTGCTGATCCGATGTGGAAACGCAGCTTCAAATACAATACTCAAAGTACGGCCATAATCGGGATAGGTAATGCTGTAGACTTGCTGCTTGCCCTCCTTTGTCAACTTGCCCTCAGCCATCACTGCTTCAGAAGACTCGTGCACCAAACGCGTAAAGGTAAGTCCAGGGACTGCCTTGAACTTGCCCGTTGGTAAGTCGGCCGGGTTGATACGAATCTTGCTCCAGAGCTCGTCCTCCAGGACCACTTTGTCAAGCTTTGTGGTCTTATCCCCCTCGGATTCGAAGTAAGAATATTGTTCCATATTGTAACCCGTGGGCGTCAGGTTGAGCTGACTATAGGTCTGTCCACACCACTCTTGCGCACCAAATACCGCCTTGAGAGAATGGGGATACTGTCGTGCATCCGTAGGGGTAAATATCGATAGCATGGTAGAGTATGGATAGACACCAGTGTAGAACTTACGAGTGAAGTTGAGCTTTAACACATGGATGTTATCTCCTCCACTGCCAGATGCATTATCCAATTTTACTTGCTTTGATTTGCTAAATGGTTCAGTGACGAAAATCGTATTTGCTGTCCCTTCATGCACTTCGCCATAGCGTGCTTGCGATAATGTATATGTCGTAATTTCTGCTTTACCTTGATCCCAATAATCCGAAAATGGGCTCTTTTCATTGCCCACATTTGTCGCATATGGATTTGATTTTATATTCAGATTCTCATTCGTCTCACAGGAGCAGAAACCTATTATAGTAGCCAGGAGTAGGATTGTATATTTCATCTGTTGTTTTCTTTGTTATCTAAACACATGTCCATAAAATATGTTGTCGGGGTCTACCCAGACGAAAAAGTCTGGGTCGCTATGTTTCAGGGCTCGGCATGCGCCTCGGTCCTAGCGGACTGGAGCGAAAATGCTCCACCCTTGCACAGCGCTAGCCCGAAGGAATTGGGAATGATCAATTTGCAATTGAGAATGATCAATTTGCAATTGAGAATTGGGAATTGAAAATTGACAATTGACAATGGAGAGTTATTATGACAGAAAGGAATTATACGCTGATAATCAATGACTTAGAAATAAAATATGAAATAAATGGCTATAAACTGGATTAAAAGACCTTTTTGTCCTATATTTGTAATGTAAATAATAAATCATGTTTTCAAAGTCATGTGAATACGGGATACGAGCTTTGACCGTAATAGGAAAAGCTCAATCGGAGGGACGTAAAGTCGGGATCAAAGAGATTTGTGAAACGGCCAAAACACCAGAGTCCTACACTGCCAAAATATTGCAGAATCTGGTAAAGAGAAATATACTTAGCTCTCAAAAAGGGCCAGCTGGAGGATTCTATTTCAATCGGAAGTTGGACGAGATACCCTTGATAGAAATCGTTACCGTGATCGATGGCGAAGGCATATTTAGTAAGTGCGGTCTAGGCATGGAGCATTGTGATGCAAAGCGCCCCTGCCCTCTTCATCATCAATATGAGATAGTCAGAAACGAACTCATAGAAATGTGTAAGTCTAATACTTTATTACATCTTACAGAGGACATGAATGCAATGAGTTTTATCAGATAAAAAATTTAATTCAATAAAAGATATAAAGGTCTTTTTAACTTATTAAACTAATAATTATGAGTGCGATACAATTAGGAAAAAATTACACCGAGAAAAGAAACACTGACACGAGTAAAAGTACGCGAAAAGGATTGCTGAGTAGGTACATGGATTTTGCCATAGCTCAAGAAAAGGAAAAAATTTACTGGTACATGAAAGCCATCATTATCATACCATGTGTCATAATGGTGCCTACCATATTCTTGATGCGTGCAGCTACAGAAGACTATGTAACGTTTGTAGGACTGGCCATGGCGTTATTCTTCTTGAATGTGATGGTACATATCGCAGGTGCTAAGAGCAAGATATTTGTTCCAGTATATCACTTAAGTATTGCCCTGATGATTTTGATTCCTTCTATCTCATACCTGATAACTCAACTTTAAAAATGAAACCAGACATAAAAGTAAAAATAGAGAACGGATCTTTTAAAGTATTGGAAATACATGGCAAGCCGGGAGATCTACTAGCAAAGCATAAGGTAAATAACGATGCCTTGCTGCAGGTGATCAGTGGTAAAGTTGTCTATAAGGAAGAGGATGTAAGTCTTGAGCTATCTAGCCATGACTTACACTCTATTCCTGCTCATCAAGTACATGAATTGGCTTTTGAAGAGATATCGCATTTACAATTAATACTTGCGGTAGATACGAAAATGAAATTTATGACCTCCAAGGAATGAAGACACATATATTACTTTTGTTAGGTATCTGGATCGGACTGGTCCTTGGACTATCCTTTGTAGAAGCACCTCTCAAATTTCAGGCTCCTGGCATAACGACCAAACTGGGCTTGGGTATTGGCAGATTGGTATTCAGTACGTCCAATAAAATTCAATTGGTATTCTTGGCAGTTCTATTATGTACTACTGGGCTGAATATTACTTCCTTTTCAAAATTTAGTATTGTACTGACTTGCTGCGCTACAATTATTTTGGGTTTTCAGACATTTTATCTTTTACCTGCACTGGATGAACGAGCATTACTCCTACTCCAAGATCAAGAAGTAGGTTCATCGCATCATCATTTAATCTTTGTGGGACTTGAGATTGCAAAACTTATTGTCTTGGTATTGCTCTATAAAAATTTATACAGTTCATGGGAGATATAGCTCAAAAACAAGATGTTGTCCTTTTTGTGAATAGCTTTTATCAAAAAATAAGAGCGGATCATCTTATAGGGCCCATATTTAGCGGTAAGGTGGCTGACGATCAATGGCCACAACATCTAGCAAGGATGGCAAGCTTCTGGAATACTGTTTTATTTGGAGT
>CALJVI010000273.1 GCA_937974575.1 uncultured Saprospiraceae bacterium
TTTTTGAAGCCTTCTTTACGTGCTTGTATAGCTATGGGTAACGCTCCCGTGATCGGACGCAGTGTGCCATCTAGCGATAGCTCACCCATCATATAGTATTCCTCCAGCTTACCTTCATCTAGCATTCTGGTCGCATATAACATACCCATGGCAATCGGCAAGTCATAAAACGAACCTTCCTTCCGAATATCTGCCGGAGCTAGATTGACAACGATCTTTACATAGGGTAGTTTGTAGCCATTGTTTTTGATAGCTGCTTCGATTCTATGAAAACCTTCGCGTACTGCCGAGTCGGGAAGGCCCACCATGTGTTTATTGGGGCTACCCAGTTTGACCTCACCACCAGCGTTCACTTCTATGGTTATGGTTTTAGCATCTACTCCTTGTAGTGCGCTGCCGTATGTTTTTACTAGCATTGTTTTGTTGATTAGTTTTGATTAATTCCATTTTTGCTTCATCCATTTTCTACATCAAAACAAGAAGCAGTCCATAGTGACCGCCTAAAGATACATATTGGTCAGCATTAATTAGAGACATTGTGCTATCCCATTTATACAAGAAAACATCCATACATCTGCTGCTAAAAAAAGGTCAGCAGACAACATTTGCCTACTGACCTTGAACACCTAAAACCCTAAATGATTCTTATATGCCTCGTGAATTCGCCAAGAACTTACTTATTGAATATCCACTTTGATGGTCGTATCTAATTCTTCTTTTACTTGGAGTGTGATGCTCAATAGACCATGCTCACATTTTGCTTGAATGTTTTTTCGATCGATCATTTCTCCTAGATTAAACTTGCGCGTAAACTTGCTGTAGTCAAATTCATTCTTGGTAAAGCTTTCGCCTTCCGCCAAGCTGCGCTCTGTATCCGCAGAAATTACCAGTTGATCTTTTTCGATATTGATTTTGATCTGGTCTTTTGATAATCCTGGGATGGCCATCTCTATTACAAATTCCTTATCACGTTTGATGATATTAGCCAGCGGCTTACTTTGGACCATACTCTTATGAAGTATCTCTGGTATAGTACCGTTCATCAGATCGTAAATAGCGCTGTCGATGTGATTCGTCCAGTCTGCTTGTCTTCTTCTATTGCCATTTCTTGTGTGTATCATGTTAATTATATTTTTTTTGTTAATAATGATTACGTCAACACTGTATCATCATCAATAGCTGTTCCATGCCATCTTTCTGGACATATGTGCAGGGAAAGCAATATTGCTACTGACAAAAAGTCTTGTTTTGTTGTTTTTGACTGCCTTTTTGTCATTGTGCTATCATGTAAATCCTCTTTTGGGGTGTCCTCCAAACTTTACTAACAATAGATTTTGGCATAGATTATGAGAATATCTATATATAGAAATGAGTGATATCTGGTAAAACAGAGAAAAATGATTTTCTACAAAACATGTTAAACCAAAAATCGAGTGTAAAAAGCTCGTGATTGTAGCGCTGTTGTCTTCGGGCAGTTTCGCGAAAATCCCCCCTTTAAAAATCGTTCCGGTGGCCCTCCACTTGGACGGTTTTTTTTGCATTTATTCTGAGGGGCCTACCAATATATGTAATGCGAAGTGTGCCGACGCAGCCATGCTATGCACCCACACTCCTCATCACATATATCGGTCGCTACGTTTCGGGACTCGGCATTCGCCTCGGTGCGCAGCTTGTCCGACATCCTAGGCGGCACTTCCTCGTACCTCGTCACCCACTACACATCACTAGTCCAAAAATATAATGATGTAGTATTTTGATCCAGATGATTCTTCAAGCCAAGAACTTATCCCTGCGTGCTGGCCTTGAAAATGTAAGTCGTTACCTCCAAACAATTCCTTACATAAAAACCGAGCAGTTTTCGTTACCTTAGGGTACTTCTAAAAAATAAAACAATGAGATTCCGATTAACTGTTTTCCTAGCAAGCTTCTTTTGGCTAACTACTTTTGCACAACACACACATTCTAGTGAGTCTGTAATCACGACATCTGGGTCAGCTATTGTATATGCTGCACCTGATCAAATAGTGTTTTCATTCACTTTGAGTCATATCGCAGATACAGCACCCGATGCTAGAAAGGGCTTAGTTGAAAAATATAATAATGCGCTTTCTGCCATGAACAGTGCCAACATCGCAAAAGAACATATCCAAACTCAATACATGAATGTTAGTGTTAAGTATCCTAACAAGAGAGGTAGCATAAAGGGAGATAAAAAAATAGTAGCCACTCAAACCATAGAAGTATGTTTGGTTGATATGAATAAATTTGAAGGCATTCTTGATAAGCTCCTAGCCGCTGGTATAGAAACCCTCAAAGGCCCAACCTTCAGAAACACACATATCAAAAGTCATAAAGATGAGGCACGCAGAAAGGCTATCCTTGCAGCAAAGTCAAAAGCTGAACTACTTGCTAAGACACTAGGTCGCACGCTAGGTGAAGCGCACATCATCACAGAAAACAATAGTAGTCGACATCGTAACAATCAAGGTGGCTATGGCGCATCAGAAGAAAGCATGGCAGCTAACATGGACGATGACTGGAGCTTTGCACCAGGCCAGTTAAAAGTGAATGCAAGTGTAGAGGTTACTTTCTTTTTGAAGTAAAATGCGCTGTCCGAAAACAAGTCAGAACTAGCTTTGCAAGTTCCAAAGAATAAGGATACACGTATCGATCGAGTGCACAGCCACTCGACGAACTAGGACGAACTAGAGACACTTTGCGTCCTTGGCGTTAACGATATAAAGCCGCTTTGCGATCTTTGTGAGAAACCGAATCGTGGTTGGTTTTTAGTTCCTTTTCCAGATCAATTCTGGGATCGCTTGATCTTCGGCGATGATACCTGCTGTCTTTAGATTGTAGACTACGGCGTCCGTCATCTTATCACTCACCCAACCATGGGTAGACCACTCAGTGTTGTGAAACCAACGTTCCACATCTTTAGGTTTTTGTTCGTAACGCTCACTTACTTCTTTGATGCTTTCTTTGCCATTGAGCATGAACTGGTCACAGGATTCATGTATAGTGCGCAGTAGTCTTGTCAGTTGTTCTGGTTTTTCGTCTATTGCTTTTTGTGTTGCCGCTACTACGAAGCATGGCCACGGGGTATGATACTCTCCTATGCGCCTCAGCGTTCCGTTGTCCACATAAGGCTTAGTTGTAAACTTTTCCCAGTAGAAAACATCGGTCTCTTGCTCGACAAGAGAAGTCAAAGCTCCTTCGAGATTTTTGATAACGGTAAACTGTTCTTTGATGATTCTTTTATCCTTGCTGTTTGCATCTACGATGGCCATCAGGTGCGAGCCTGATCCAAATCGACTGATCGCATATTGCGAACTAAATATATCTTGGTAATTATCTATTGCGTTTTCTGCACCAGTATGCACTCCCCAGATAAGTGGAGTCTTTATGTATAGACTTATAATTTTTGACTGGTTGCCTTTTATGATATCAGCAATGATACCTTCGGTCAATAAGATACAGACATCAACCTCATCGTTGCGGAGTGCCTTGGTCATCTGACCCGTTCCCCCCTTGAAGGTGGTCCACTCTACATCCATGCCTTTTGCCTTGAAGTCTCCATTCTCTATGGCGCGGTGGACTGGTAAATTAAAGTGTTCAGGTACACCTCCTATTCTAATATGGTCTTTCATTCCTGTATCTTTTTTTTGGGTACCTCTATCGATACCATATTTTATTAAACACATTTATTATCATTCGGTTTCAAAAGCTGAAGTCGCGAAACCGATTTGAGGTGGAGCTCGACAAGCGGAGCGCGTTAGAGACAAGGGGTGGTAGTGGTTCCGCGCTCTTCAGCGGAAGGAACGGACGACCCGGTCACGCACTGACGAAGGCTCTTGCCGCAGTCAGGGTCGTGATGGCCCCAAATAGTTACATACACCCTACTTATACATACGTATTCTTGATATTGTCTCTGGACTGCTTCACGTCGCCTCTGTTGCGCATCATCAAACCGAATAAGACTCCAAAAACGAAGCCGCCAATGTGCGCCCACCAGGCAGTACCACCACCCGATACGGTTCCCATATTGCTTTGTACTCCACTCCATATTTGTTGTAGAATCCAAAAACCTAAGAACATCATAGCTGGAATATGCATGACTCTAAAAAAGACGAGCATCTTGATTTTTGACTTTGTAAACATCACAAGATATGCGCCTAGGACTGCTGCAATCGCTCCACTGGCCCCAACTGTCGGTACGGAACCTGCACAGGTCAGCATCTCACCTACACATGGAATCCCTCCGCATGGTGTACAGCAATTCTCTAGTGTAGATCCTGCGCCTATAAATAAGTGTGCGGCAGATGCTACGAGTCCACCTAATAAATAGAAGATCACAAATCGGACATTGCCGACCGTCGCTTCAATATTGTCGGCAAAAACCCAGAGGAAGAGCATATTGAAAATGATATGCTCGTAGCCTCCATGCATAAACATACTGGTAAATAATGTGAACACATCATTGCCTTGGCGTATCTCCGCAGGTATCGCGGCATAGTCGCAGATCAACATACTGTCTCCATCAGATAATTGGAATACAAAGAAGAGGATGTTGAGCGCAATAAAGCTGTAGCTAAAAATGGGCATATATCCACCCTTCACTTGTTCGTCTCCGATCGGAAAAATCATGCTGCTGGTTTTGTTATCGTTTTAATTAAAGTATCCTTTCTTTAGACTTTGTACGTAAGGTAAGGACACTAAGCTGCGTCAATATAAGGTATTTTATTTTGCATCAGAATGGTTTTTTGGTTGTGTATAATTGGATTGTTCTTTGCAGTTAATGTAATCTTGTACTAGTAGGTCATACAAAACCAGATTGGCACTACTTTTTAATTAAGCCTAAGCCCTTTACTTATGATCGTTTTAAAATTTGGTGGATCTTCTGTAGCTAAACCAGAACGTATACTTCAAATCGTCGATATTCTCGCCAAGTACTATGAAGATGGAAAGACGTTTACTGTCGTATTTTCCGCTTTTGGGGGAGTAACCGATTCCTTGATCGAAATGAGCCAGCTGGCAGCTGCCGGCAACGATGCGTATATACAAGCTTTCGAATCATTTAGTAATCGTCACTCAGAGGCTGCAAATGCACTATTGAGTGGAGCTGTGCTAGAAGAGGTGGTTAAAGAACAAGCCCATAATCACCAAAACCTAAAAGATTTGCTGCATGGTGTTTTCTTGGTCCGAGAGGCATCTAAGCGAACTATGGATTATGTGCTTAGTTTTGGTGAGCGCAACTCATCTTACTTGATCAGTAAAGTACTCACACAAAAGGGTATTCCATCGCATTATTTGGATGCTCGTAAGGTGATCAAAACGGACAAGAATTTTGGTGCAGCAAAAGTGAATTATGAGAAAACGGATAAGGCTATACAAGAGTACTATAAAAATAATACGGGTGTTAAAATTGTAACTGGATTTGTAGCTTCAGACACAGGAGGAATTACGACTACATTGGGTAGAGGTGGTTCCGATTATACCGCTGCAATATTGGCAAGTGGTCTTGATGCCGAGCACATCGAAATATGGACAGACGTCAGTGGTGTTCTAACTAGTGATCCTCGGAAAGTAAAAAAGGCTTTTACGATTCCTTCTTTGTCTTATGCGGAGGCTATGGAAATGTCTCACTTCGGCGCTAAGGTTATTTACCCTCCTACGTTGGCACCAGCGCTACGCAAGCAGATACCTATCTATATAAAGAATACATTCGAGCCTGAATTTGCGGGTACACATATCTCTAGCAATACTGGAAACGGTCGAGCTGTAAAAGGCATCTCTTCCATTAATAAAGTGTCTCTACTTACTTTATCTGGTTCTGGTTTGTTTGGAGTACCAGGTATAGCAGCGAGGTTGTTTCAGTGTCTTGCTACCGCTAGTATCAATGTTATTTTAATCACACAGGGATCGTCAGAATCTTCTATCAGTTTTGCGGTAGCACCAGGAGATGCAAAAGACGCTGAAATAGCTGTAAACAGTACGTTTGAGTACGAAATAAGCAAAGCAAATATCAATCCTGTTGCGATTGAAAATGACTTATCTGTCGTTGCTATTATTGGCGAAAACATGCGTTACCAACCTGGTATTGCAGGACGTCTGTTTCAGTCTTTGGGTAAGAACGGAATCAATACCGTTGCCATTGCGCAGGGGTCTTCGGAGCTCAATGTTTCTGTGGTCATCAACCGACATGATGAGACTAAAGCGCTGAATGTTTTGCACCAAGCTTTTTTCCTTTCTGATACACGTACTCTAAATATTTTCATGGTGGGTGTTGGTTTAATTGGGAAGGCTTTGATCAAGCAAATAGCTGAGCAGGCTGAATATCATAAAACACAAAATACTATCGAAGTAAATATTGTAGGTCTTGCTAATAGTAAGCGAATGATCTTTGATGAAGACGGACTAGATATGTCTACATGGCAAGATCAACTGGCGAATGGACAAACGCAGATGTCTATGCAAGCTTTTGTTGCTCAGATGAAAGAGATGAATATCAGTAACGCGATCTTTATTGACAATACGGCTAATGCTGAAATTGCTGATTTTTATGAGCAAATTTTAGATGCGAGTATTTCTATTTCTACTCCTAACAAAATCGCTACTTCTAGTTCTTATCTACAATATACTAGGCTCAAAAATATGGCTCAAAAGCGTGGTGTCTATTTCAAGTATGAGACAAACGTAGGAGCGGGTCTTCCTGTGATATCTACCCTATCGGATTTGATAAATTCTGGTGATCAAGTTATTAAATTGGAAGCAGTATTATCTGGGTCGCTATCCTATATTTTTAACAACTTTAAAGATGATAACTCATTCCATGAAATCGTTCAAGAAGCAAAAGCGCTAGGATATACGGAACCAGATCCAAGAGTAGACTTAAACGGAATTGACGTTCGTAGAAAGATTATTATATTGGGTCGTGAGATTGGCTTGAGTATAGAAGAACAGGATGTAGAGATTGAGAATATACTACCTCAAGCTTGTCAAGATGCAGATACCGTGGAAGCGCTTTTTGAAGTGCTGAAAGCAGAGGATGCTTACTTTGAGAAACTGAAGATAGAAGCTGAAGCTGAGGGAAAAGTTCTACGCATGGTCGCATCGCTTCACGAAGGGAAAGCTTCTATTAGTTTAGAAAAAGTAGATAGTACTCATGCTTTCTATTCGCTCAACGGATCTGACAACATGGTTGTCTTGACAACTAAAAGATATAATGAAAGACCACTCGTAATAAGAGGTCCTGGTGCAGGTGCTGAAGTAACCGCAGCAGGTGTGTTTGCAGAGGTCTTGACAATAGGGAACTTAATTTCTAAATAGTTGATTATCAATAATATATGAAAGGTGTAGGGGTGAAAGTTTTCGCGCCAGCTACTGTTGCGAACATGGCTTGCGGGTATGATATAATGGGCTTTGCATTGGATGCGCCAGGTGACGATATCGTTGCTAAACTTTCCGATAGACCTGGAGTTCGTATTGCTGGTATTTTTGGAGACAAGGGAAAACTTTCTCTTGATCCGACAAAAAATACGGCTAGTGTAGCTGCACAAAAAATGCTGGATCATCTTGGTGATCCGAGTATTGGAATCGAAATGGAAATCTATAAAAGGATGCCTTTTGGAAGCGGTATGGGATCTAGCGCTGCAAGCGCAGCTGCCGGGGTCATGGCAGTAAATGAATTGCTCCATAGGCCTTTAGAAAAAAGAGAAATGCTTCCTTTCGCAGTGCTTGGAGAACAAGTTGCTGACGGCGCATATCACGCAGATAATGTAGCTCCATCCTTGATGGGCGGCATTGTATTTATTAGAGACAATCCAACGCTCGATGTTCATCGTGTGATCTGTCCTCCAGGCTTATTTGCTACTGTGGTGCATCCACAGATAAAGATCCTCACCAAGGACTCTAGAGATATTCTATCAGATCAAAATACACTGAAGCAAACGATCACTCAGACGGGCAATATTGGTGGACTGATCATAGGTTTACACAATGGAAATTTTGACTTGATTAAACGTTCGCTTCAAGATGTGATCATCGAACCACAGAGAGCTCAGCTTATCCCTGGGTTTTATGACGTAAAAGACGCTGCTTTGCAGGAAAACGTCCTAGGGTGTAGCATATCTGGCGCAGGACCTGCCATATTCGCTTTATCTAGCAACAATCTTATCGCTGAAAACGCAGGTATCGCTATGCAGCGTGCATTTGCCAAACACAATATAGACTCTACAGTATATCAGAGTAAAATAAATCAAGAAGGAGCAATACTATACTAACATGAAATTATACAGTACCAACAACCCTAATAGTTTTGTAGATCTGAAAGAAGCGGTGTTGAAAGGCCTTCCTGATGATAACGGCTTATTCATGCCTACATCTATACCTACTCTACCCGATGGCTTTATAAGTGATATCAAGCAGCGTACGTTGCCTGAAATAGCCTTTGAAGTATGTAAAAATCTCTTTGACGGTTATATCGTCGAGGCTGATTTGTCTACTATTGTAGAGAATGCTATCAATTTTCCTGCTCCTTTAGTCCCATTAAGTAAGGACATCAACGTTTTGGAGCTATTTCATGGACCGAGTATGGCGTTTAAGGACTTTGGAGCTAGATTCATGGGCCAACTCATGGGATACTTCAACAAGGGAGAGTCTCAGGAGTTAAACATTCTCGTAGCTACTTCTGGTGATACTGGTGGTGCTGTTGCTGCTGGATTCCTAGATGCACCTGGAATAAACGTCACTATCCTATACCCTAGTGGTAAAGTCAGCGATATACAGGAAAAGCAGCTAACTACCCTAGGTAAAAATATTACTGCTTTAGAAATTGACGGTACCTTTGATGATTGTCAAAGAATGGTGAAGCAGGCTTTTCTCGATAAAGACCTCTGTAGTCAAATGCGTCTAGCTTCTGCAAACTCTATTAATATAGCACGCCTTATACCACAGACCTTCTATTACTTTGAGGCATACAAACAATTGGAGGATCATACCCTACCCATTGTGTTCTCTATACCTAGTGGAAACTTCGGAAATCTTACTGCTGGTGTATTTGCCCATAAAATGGGTTTACCTGTGCAGCAATTTCTTGCAGCTACTAATATCAATGATATCATTCCAAAATACCTAGATACGGGCATATACTCCCCTAAAAGCTCTACAGAAACTATATCTAACGCCATGGATGTTGGAGACCCTTCTAATTATAAGCGTTTGGTCGATATATTTAAACAAGAAGGTTCCACGTGGAACAACATGAAAGAACTCCTTACTGGATATAGTTATACGGATGAAGCTACTATAGAAGGAATAAAAGAAGTCTATAGTAAGTATGGCTACGTTATAGATCCACACGCAGCTATTGGGTATTTAGCTTTACAGAAATATCTGAAAAGCCACGAGGCTAATGGTATTATATTGGAAACCGCTCACTATGCTAAGTTCAAACCTACTATGGATAAAGCATTGGACTTTGAAGCACCAGTACCAGAGAGACTAGCAGCTTTGTCAGATAAAGAAAAAATAGCGCATAGTATGTCTAATTCGTTTGACGAGTTCAAAACCTTTCTATTAGCTAAATAGATA
>CALJVI010000274.1 GCA_937974575.1 uncultured Saprospiraceae bacterium
GAATATCCTTGAAGATTTTTTGATGGACTTTCCAGGTTGTGTCTTGATCGTGACTCACGATAGATACTTTATGGACAAAGTAGTGGATCACGTTTTCGTTTTTGAAGGTGATGGTAAGGTTAAAGATTTCAATGGTAACTACTCTGAGTATAAGGAGCGTTTTGATGCTTCTCCTTTTAAGTCGGAAAGCGAAAAGCCGCAGAAGAATTCGGAGAAGAAAGCCATAGCAAAGGAGGCGAGTGAAGTAGATGCTCCAAGAAAATTAACCTATGAGGAACGCAAAGAGTTTTCTAAACTCGAAAAAGAAATCTTCAAACTAGAAGAACGTAAAAAAGCGATTCACGAATTATTTACGGATGTTTCCAAAACACCAGAGGAGTTAACAGAGCTGTCTAAGGAGCTGAATGCACTTCAGGAGAAGTTGGATGATAGGGAAGGGAGATGGATGGAGATGGCGGAGTTTGTGTAGGTTATTCTTTTTGTGATGTCCTTTTATTCTTCGCTAAACACCTAAGAAAAACCTAAAGCTAATTATACTTGCTCAAGGTACCTTAGCACTTTTTACTTGTTCTGTATTACTTAGTCTACTTCGGTGACTTGTATTGGTTGGGGTACCTTCGGTGACTGCGGTGGTTATCTTTTCTTTCTCCTAAGGTGCCTTGAGCACGATAGCTTTGCTCAGGTTTCTTAGGTGGTTTCGCCGGCGTGTAAAAAGCAATTTTCTGCAGTGCCTTCTTGCATAAGTTAGCTTAGCTTCGGTGCCTACGGTGGTTTTCCACCTATACGAGTTGGACAAGCGCCAGCGTGTAAGTAGACTCTTTGCCGTTTACACTAAAGCGTATCATCAGAGATCCAAGGATTCTGATTTTGCTGAGCATCACGTAGTTCCTGTGCTGCACGCAATTGAGCTGCTCTTAATTCCGCCAATCGCTCTGCCTTCGTTTTGTCAAATACATCTCCAGGTAAGAAGGGGGTAACTTTCGAGGTGTCCTCATCCGCATAAATATCTCGCATGCTTTCAATCTCTTCATTCTCCAATTCATCCTTGAAATAGAAGGCAGTAAAGATACCCATGATGGCACCTAAGAGATGTCCTTCCCAGCTGATATTGCCCTCCTTGGCATTGGGAGCAATACCCGCAAAGTATCCACTATAGAGCACAGTCACTATGAGCGCAATCACTATAGACTGCAAGGATCGTCGAAAGATTCCATTCCAAAAAAGAAAAGCAAGTAATCCGTATACGATACCACTCGCTCCAATATGAGGCAAATAGCAAGATCGATTAAACTCTGTTCCACAAAAAAATAGGTTGCCTAAAAACCACAGGGCAATGCCACTCAAAAAATAGATCATCACAAAACTCCTAATCGCTACTTTTTCATAAAAGTAAAACATAGAAGTACTGAGAACTAAAAAGGGAATAGAGTTGGATACGATATGATCCAAGCTGCCGTGCAAGAGCGGTGAAAACAGAATTCCCCAGAGCCCTCTTATCTCACGTGGTAACACACCTAACTTTCCAGGTTGAAAACCCATAAGGTTTTGAAATAGAAAAATAAACCATATCAATCCCAAGAAGGCTAAAGGCACAAAGAGATGATCTATAAGTTTTTTTTCTTGCAAGGTGTAGGATTATATTATAGTGATATTACACTAAAAACACTAAAATTGGTTTTTAGTTATACCAGTTTACATATATCTTCTACGAACGAGATTGATCAGCTGCTTGGCTCGTTCTGTTTTAGTACCTTGATTCCAATTGAAAACTGTTACGAGATTGCGGAGCATATAGTCTTTGGCTTCATTGAAGCTGCCTAGCCCATTCAGTTGAGTCAAAGAATTATTGAATGCATGATGATCATCATTGAACAACTCTTTGATCATGGAAATTTTGTCATTCAGCCCGATGGATTTATTTAGATCGGAGATCGGAGTAGAGCCCCATTTACCAGTTTCTTCTTCCAATGACTCTGTGTCAAAAAGAGAAAATGCATTATTTAGATTTTTTGCCCCCACAGCCGGTGTGCTTACTTCAGCTACATAGGGTGTAGGAGTAGGAGTGACCGCTTCTTGCACTGGTTTAGGTGCAGGCGGTGGTGGCGGAGTCACTGTAGGTTTAGACTGCGCAACTTGTGAATTGTCCAAATGCTTTATAGAATCAGGAATATTTACTAAAACTGGCGCAGAAAACCCTGATTTCTCAGGCGCAGTGAACTTGTCGTTAAAGTTTTGTCCTTTATTTACGTCAGCTAATCTATCATTGATGCTCTGGCTCTTTGAGGTGCTGAGCTTGTCTGCTACGGTCTTGATATTTACTGCAACACGATCGTTGATTTCTTGCAGTTTAGTCTCGGCAGAAGGTGATTGTTCTGCTGGTGCCGCTTCTTCGACTATTTGTGTATGTGCTACTGGCTGTGGTGTTTCTACTGGAGCTGTCGGCTCTATAGTAGGAGTAGGCTCAGCGGCAGGGATGGATACATTTGAAGAGGCTAGAGGCTCAGGTGTTACTGTGGTCATTACCTCTGGAGTAGGCGTAGCTTCTACGACTACTGGTTGTGGTGCTGGAGGAGGAGTAACTTGATTCACAGGTGTTTTAGCTACTGGGCGATGTTGTGCTGCCTTATCCATGGAGGATGTCTCTTCACTGGTACAGGCCTCATAAAGCTGCTTTACATAGGCTTTCATCAAGTCCTTTTCAATACTGGATATTTTACCATCCATATTTATATTCTTATCAAGCGAATTGATCTTCTGTAAAATAATTTGAAACTGAGCTAAATTCATTAATTTGGATTTTATATTGAATTGGTCCTATTGTAATTAACTAATACGTAGAAAGGAAGATTTTTATTCAAAATCAACTGATTTTTATTCAGTCTCCTGTCTAAACACAGTAAATTTAAAGGATATATCGCTTAATTGATAATTATATAGATGTTTTTAGAACCACACTTTAAAGGGCAACGCAGCGGATGGATAGAAGTGATCTGTGGATCCATGTTTTCAGGAAAGACTGAGGAGCTGATACGTAGGCTCAAGAGATCGAGAATTGCTAATCAAGTAGTGGAAATCTATAAGCCAATGATTGATACCCGCTACGATGAGGTTAAGGTAGTATCGCATGACTCTAATTTTATTCATTCTACTCCAGTAGCGAAGGCATCGGATATATTGAAAGTGGGGGAAAACGTGAATGTAGTAGGTATAGACGAAGCTCAGTTTTTTGATGAAGAATTGCCAGATGTATGTCAGGAGCTAGCGCTAAGAGGGGTGCGGGTTATCTTATCGGGCTTGGATATGGATTATTTGGGCAAGCCTTTTGGGCCTATGCCAGCCTTATTGAGTATGGCCGAGTATATCACTAAGCTGCATGCCATCTGCTCCCACTGTGGAAATTTGGCAACACACTCTTACAGATTGATCCCTAATGAGTCTAAAGTTTTACTAGGAGAGACAGAATCCTACGAGGCGAGGTGCCGTACTTGCTACGCCATGGGCAATATCTTGGACTTTAGAAAAAGAGAAACAACTGCTCCCGAAGGCGAGCAAACAAAACTAGACCTCTAGCTGCCACCCACCCTTGCTTGCAAGCAAGCAAGGAGCCCTAGCAGCAGTACAGACGCAATGCATTGCGTCTCCCATCAATAGCAATGCATTGCGTCTCCTCATCAAAAGCAATGCATTGCGTCTCCCATCAAAGAATTTCAAGTGTAAA
>CALJVI010000275.1 GCA_937974575.1 uncultured Saprospiraceae bacterium
TCGAAATAACCAAAACATACAACGTTTTTATTTGCAAATTGCATTTCTGTTTTTGGGTAGTAGATGCAGCAAGAGATAATTTGTTTGTCTCTATTTTTCGATATTACATATTCTTTCTCTAAATATGGATCGAGATCCCCAATTGATTTTGCTTTTCCATAGATGGAGTTGGTGAGGATTAGGTATGCCTCTTCGAATTTGTTGAATGTTTCTATGTTAATTGTATGCATACTATTGAATAAATAATTAGAAATTCAAGTTTTGGTATTCGACCCTATTTATGGTCTACTTCTTTTTTATGTTTTGTTAAAAGCTTCTCTTGCTCTTTCTTTGCCATTGCCGCAAAGAAACAAAGGTCTAGGCTGGTCGCAAGGTCACGCTTTCATTATTGGCTTTTCAAGTAAGCTTATTTTTATCTCTATTGCTTGGCTGCTCAAGCTGGATATCGGCTGCTTTCCTAGTTTCCTCTATCTTTAGTGGAAGCGTTTTAATTTCACTACAGTAATTTAATCTTTTCTGACTTTATACCTTAGTGTATCAAGTCGTCACTAAAACCGCTGACGCCGATATCTTCTGGGGTGACTGTGCTTCCTGCCGGGTAAAATTTAAATATTATTGATTTTTCTATTTTTACATAAGTACACCCTTTTAGTTTAAAATATAATGTGTATAGATTATTTGCGTACATAATCAATGAATAAACAAGTAAAAGTTAATAAGCAATAAACTCCCAATAGCGGTCGCAGGTATAGTGATATTGTCAAGACCGTGAGGGGAAATTGCCTCAACGATCATCGTAGTACCTGCAGTCAGTAAGGCGGTATAAAATAATAGATTATCCGAAAAGTCCTTTTGAAATATGGACATCAGAAACGCCGCAAGTAATATGGCTACTAGTAAAAAGCTAAAACTGCCACCTATAGACTTTCTCCCATTCCCGATTTTGAAGGTTTTGACTGGGTACTTCCTACCTACTAATGCCGCTACAGGATCACAGAGAGCCATAATCAGTATAGGTAAGTAAAAGAAGAGTAATGGATGTAGAAAAGATATTCCTCTTGCATCTACGTAAGTGTAAGTCAAAAATGCAAAGTATACAGCTATAGGATACGATAAACTACCAAACGACTTTCGACCAATCGCATTGACGGATTGAAGAAACTTCAATTTAAAACTTGCCATCAAAATTACGGCGAAAGAGGTGCATAGAAAAAGCACCTCCCAATGTGAATTTAGAAATACAGGAAAAAGCATACTTAGAATACCTGTTCCAACATGGACAAGTTTTCTGGTGTATTCCGCCTTGATCTTGAATGTCCGATAGATAAATTCTGAAATCGCGAACAAAGCCAAGAAGGCAGTAGCCAGTAAGAATATATTTTTGAGATTATCCATGGCTTTTTAGTTTTTCTAGGATGAAATTGCTGTAGTAAAAACCTTTGTCTTCTTCTGCTAGTTGCTTGCCCAATTCTTCTAGATGTTCTAATTCGGTGAATTGAGTGGATAGCCTTCTAGGGACCATCAAATTCCAATAGGCAAGTCTTGCTCCAGGCTTGGCAATGTCTAATAATGCTTTTCCCGTTTGCGTGAAGATGTCTTGTGGCATGTACTCAAAAATATTGCTCAAATTCATAGCATCAAATTTTCCATATTTAGCACCCGCTTCTTGTGCATATCCTTTGAAAGTCTGGATCGCGTCTATATTGTTTTTTATTTCTGCAAAATTTTCTTCTAAGAGATACTCTGGTAGTAAAGATCCAAAGTCGCCAGTAAGATTGTATCTCAACATATGGTTGTTATGCGCCCGTGAGCTACTGAGTTGTTTCTCTGCTTGAGCATAAATAAAGTCGGCTACGTTGATATCTACTTGTCGCAGAAACTCAGGATCTCTTCCTAACCAACCCATCACTCTTTTGCTGAAAAATATTTTGAATAAATATTTCCATCTCCAAGTATTCCATTTATTGTCATAGAATGCTTTTTGTTCAGCTTCTGACTTTGGGCTAAATAGTTTTGCAATTGTTCTCTTCGAATGTATGAATGGAAGTACTTTTTGGCTAAACGTTTGAAAGTACTTTTCAAATTTTCCATCATGATGTAAGCCTAAGCGAATGACTTCTGTATGATCGTCCCAATATTGCATAGCGTCACTAGGCAGTTCCTTCTGAATTTTACGATACAGTTCTATTCGGTTGTTTCCTTTGGCAAAACCCAATAATTCTAACACCTCATTATAGTCAAGATGTTTGATCGCTGCTTTTTTAAACTCTACCAAATGTAATTGGACTTCACTTAAGTCGGCAGCCACGACTAGCTTTGGCTTATCCATTAATAGATAGAAGCAGTTGTCGCCAGCAGATGCTACACTGAGCACAGCATCGCCTTCTTGTATTTGAAGGGCATTCCTCAATACACTTGCGTCTTCCCAGACATTCGCATAACGGATAAAATCAAATTTTGCTTTTTCTGAAATAGCCATGGTTAATCTTTTTTTGTACTTCTACTTATGATTTTGACCTTTCCAGTACTACCGTTCATTTCTACAAGGTCTCCTGTTTGAAGTTTTTCTAATACATTGTCGATGGCGACTATACACGGAATTCCCATTTCTCTAGATACAATCGCAGAGTGACTCAATAGACTCCCTTTTTCTACGAGTATGCCAGATGAGGTAGGGAATAAAGTAACCCAACCTGGATCTGTACTTCTGGTTACGAGGATGTCACCGTTCAGACTTCTTATTTCCTTTGGATCACTTATGATTCTAACTTTCTTTCTAATTACACCTGGACAACAGCCAAGGCCTTTCAAAGTATTCTCATCGAGTACTTCTGACTCCTCATCGACCTCGTCAGAATGATGATGGGCAGTAAGATCATTCACAGCATATACGACACCATCCGTGCGTATTCTCTCAGCTGGCTTTGGTTCTTCTTCAAATTTTTGATATTGTTCTTTTCTCAGTAGCACCATACTTTTATAATCTGCATGTAGACTAGTACCTTGTATGTGATCAAAAATTTCTTCTTGAGTCAAGTAGTGAATATCTCTAGGCTGGTCAATAACCTCCAATGAAGCGAACTGATCACCAATCGCAGAAAATATTTCTCTTACAACTCCAAATCCTCTAGTTCTCTCAAAGCGCAAGTTTTCTCGGTTACTTACCAGCTGTCTGGTTTTTTTCAATACCCAATTGAATATTCTTTTTTTCAACCACTTGCCTTTGAGTTTTTGAGCAACGACTTCTTCTGCGTCTCTTCTCATTTGCAAATCGATGTCGTGATCCTTTTTACGAATGTCTTGTTCTACATACGTTTTTATGATTTCAAGAAAAGCGGCAGGATTTTGTTTGTAAGTGATAGTCTCTAACTTTAATTCCCCAACCACACGGTTGCCCCACTTTTCGATATAGGCAGCAATTTGATTTTGCACTTCTTCTGGAAATGCTTCATTCAAATACATATCACGAAGATCTTCCGCCGAGTTATTGATAAAGATGGATTTGGTGTTGGTATCTGATAAGATAATTTCAGTTAATGCAAGACATCGCTTTATAGGTTCTGTAGATATGATGTCTCTAGCTCCACATAGTAAGTTGTTGTGAATCGTGCCAGACTTATCAATATTATATTTAGCGACTAACTTCTGTAAGACACCAAAATAGATCATCGCATAGAAGTCATTCACTAAAGGCGCTTTCCACTTCTTCAAAAGTGTTACCTCGTAATTTTTATATAGGCGCATCAACTCCCAGCTGTTCTTTTCTGAAAAATCAATGGCATCATATTCTTTCATTACTGCATTGAATTCGTTCTGAAAATTTCTAGTCATCTTAGGTAGCGTCCACAGATTAACTACCATGATTCTTAGCATGTGCAGAACTCTCAGCCTTTCTGTGAATTTGCTTCTGACTGGTAGATCCTTCAATTCAAAGCGCTGTTTTACACCCATCATCTTTTCCATGAATTCTGCATTCAGTGCGTAGCCAGGGAGGAGTGCTAAGGCTTTATACCAACTCAATAGATTGTAGTAAACTCTACCTTTGATCAGACCAAGCATATTCTCAAATATGCTGGCATTGTCTTCAATCTCTTTTTTGCGTACGCCCATGATGGAGGTAAACTGGATATATACGGCTTCATACATTTTACGGATAAAGGAAAATCCAAGTGGCAAGGAATAACCAGGATAGCTTTCAACAATATTGCTGTTATCCCAAATGATAAAGTCGCCTTCGTTTTTAGTTATCCCGATTGGAGAGACTGTTGTTATCGGTCTAGTTTGTAAAAGATACAACTGTCCATTTTCTATTCCAAATTCAATATCCTGTGGATGTTGATAATGGTGGTGAAGTTTGTTAAGAACTTCTTTTATTTCCAATATCTGATTATCAGAAAGACTAGCTATCTTTTGTCTTTCCTCATCAACCTGTCTTTCTATATTTCCATGTCCGGTTTTTTCATCAAAAACCAATTCAGCATCTTTGACTGCAATATCACTATCGATATTGTTTTGTGCATCTACGACAAAGGTATCTGCATTATACATTCCAGATACCAGTCCTTCACCAAGGCCATACACAGCAGAAATGACTTTTTCATCTGTATTGCCAGACACAGGGTGCATTCCAAAAGCGACTCCGGCCACTTCTGGTTCGATCATTTTTTGCACAACAATAGCAATGCTGCTATCGCCTTGTATATTTCTTTCTTTTCTATATTCGAGTACACGTTCATTTTGAGCAGATAGATAGATTTCTTTAATGGCTTTAGCCAGACCATCTCTGGTTACATTGAGTAAAGTGTCAAACTGCCCAGCAAAAGAATGCTCTTGTCCATCCTCTGCAACACCCGATGATCGTACGGCGAATCTTATATTTGGCTCGCTAAACAATCCAGACTCCAAAGCCTTTGCACTCAAGTTCTCCCAAATATTTTCATTCTCTTCTTTTGTAAATTGATCACTAGCGATCACATAGAAAGGCGGAACCTTCATTTGAAGATCTTGCAATTGATATAGGTTGAATGCTTTTCCACCAAGCTTACTACGATCTATATTTTCTATTTGATTTTTCATGTTACTGATTTATTTCCCTAAAAAATAGATGTAATCATCTGTCCTCCTCCTAAGACTAAGTACATAGCTATGGTCCAGATACCAGAAGCGACTTCTATTGCTTTGGTGTATTTGGCTTCTTTGTTTTTCAATAATAGAAATGCAGGAATACTGCAAAGCACCAAAAAGCAAGCTAGGATGATATAGGTAATCTGACCATATCCTGCATAATAAGCAGCTCCACAGGCAAGCACCCAAGTCAGAAGTAAAGCGCTTAAAAAGCACCAAGTCGCTGTATTGATTCCCAGCTTAGAACTATAAGTATTGATCTCTTCGTGCTCAGAGATTTTGATTTTTCGACCAAACTCAAGGACGATACCATTCATAAACGATACAGCAAAGAACCACATCAATGTGTGTGGCGCGCTTTCCCCTTTTAAAAACCAATCCGAACCGCTTGCGTAAATATCGACCAGAGGGATAATCATCATATGAGAAACGACATACCAAAACTGATGTGCGACTAACCACTCTGGTATAAAAAACTCTACAGCCATAAGACACATATACAGCATGACTATAGCGTACAGAGCGAGCATACTAGGAAAGAAAATCAGTTGAACGATAACCTGTGAGATGATCACTATTATTCCTACCACTTTCAATTCGGATAACTTTATCAATCCTCTAGGGACTGGCAGGTGACTTCGGTGTTGCTTGTCCTCTTCCTCATCTTTGAATTCATCAAAAATCCGTAGCATCAAAAACATAGTGAAGGTGATAAATACCACTGGTAAGTATATACTCCAGTCTATAAACCCTGTCTTCCCAGCACTAAGTCTAGCATACGAAATTGCCGAAAAACTAAACACGGCGATCATCAAGCCATGTTGAAATACAGGGAACCTTTCCTTCTGGTATATCCACAGTCGATGGAGCAGCGGTGAAGATTGATTTTCTGTGATTGGTTTCATATCTGGGTTTTCAATTGTGGATAACTTTTGGGCATTGTCTTACTTACGCTTCAAAAGTAGGCGAGATCGTCTAATAATTCAAGAATACTTGTCGCTCTTTATGAGATATCCATGATAACTATTCTCATAAAACGAGAATTTTGACCT
>CALJVI010000276.1 GCA_937974575.1 uncultured Saprospiraceae bacterium
CTCTTGCCGCTTCTCCAGCTGCGGATATTTTTTGAGTAAGTATACCAGTGACCAGTGTCCATGTACTGCGGAGTGCCAGTCAAAACATCCATAGAATGCAGGATGCAAATCTTTCGGATTTGATATTTCTGATGCATCTCCCAATGTCTGTCCTAGCTTATTTGGGAATTCTGTTTGCATGCATTCTAAAGGCAACTCTGCCAGGCGATTGGCTTGTTCTAGTGTTAGTCTTGGAGAGGTGATATTGACCTCTTTATCGCTCCCAGACATAGATGCATTGCTGTTTATTTGTGAATTGGTTTTACAGCAAAAGATGGAGCAAATGCAGAGGAATAGTAGGTAGAAGGATATACGCATATGGTTCTTATTTTATGGATACCACAATTTAATAAATTTTAGCGTTTTGCCTTCTTTTAATTGCATTGGAGATAGGATTTCCGGGATTCTGCGTGGTTTGTGCCCGAAAATATCTGTATCAGGATGTTCAGTCCGGGTTCTGCTGAAAGAGCTTAGGAAAATGTAAGAATCAGAATTTTCAGAATTAGAGAATTTTCAGAATTTTGATCTTGGTGAGATGAGGGTCTTTACTCTAATTTTAATATCCTTTTTATATATGGATATAAGTCTTCAATGCGCTTATATGCCTTTCTTAAATGTCTTATATGTTTGACAGATTGTGAATGGAGAATAATACATATCAGGGTTGATCCGCTCAATCCGTGTCATCAGCGTTTTGCCGAAAAAGCTTAGGAAAATGTAAGAATCAGAATTTTCAGAATTAGAGAATTTCCAGAATTTAGATCTTGGTGAGAGGAGGGTCTTTACTCTATTTTTAATATCCCTTTTATATATAGATATAAGTCTTCAATGCCCTTATATGCCTTTCTTAAATGTCTTATATGTTTAGCAGATTGTGAATGGAGAATAATACAAATCAGCGTTCTACTGAACAACAAGAAGAAGTGTATTAAATTATGAATTGTTTGGCTAGAAATTCGCCGGTCAGCAATTAGTCCCCAAGTAGATGCCCTAGGATATCTTTCTTAGTACTTAGATAATTTTCATTTTCAGGAAGAGGAGTAGTGATCAATGGGATGCGCTTAACCACCTCAATATCCCCATCATCAAAAGCAGCTATCTTATCTGGATTATTGGTCAAGAGATTAATCTTGGTAATCTTCAAATCATGCAACATCTGAATGGCTATATCATAATGCCGATCATCTACATTCAGCCCAAGATGAGTATTCGCATCTATGGTATTGAGACCTACATCTTGTAGCTGATAAGCCTTCAGTTTATTGATCAAACCTATACCTCGACCCTCTTGACGAAGGTAGAGTAGGACCCCTTTTTCTTCTGCGATGATGGCAAGAGATCGTTGCAGTTGCTCACCGCAATCACAGCGCTTAGAGCCAAACAGATCGCCCGTAAGGCACTCAGAATGAATACGTAAGCTTACAGACTTCGACACGTCTAGACCCTCGGCAACCAGTGCTATGTGAGGCATTTGCTCGCCGCTATCTGCTGCATACGCAATGAGATTAAAAGAACCCTGTGGCATTGGGATTGTAGCCTCTGACTGTCGCTTCATAAACATGTATTACCTATAAAACCTTCATTGAAGTGCTAAAGTTTATGACAACTTACTTTTTCTTTTTCGCTGCTTCAGCTGCTTTTTGTTGCTCAGCAAGCATAGTCTGTAAACGCTCTTGAAAGCCACCCGTTTTCTTAGGCTTCTTCTTATACGCTTTGAACTCTTCTTCTATCTTATCTTTATCTATGATAAAGTTCTTCGTGATAACTGTTTGTGCGATATTGATCAAGTTGGAGAAAAACATATAACAAGTCAAACCAGAAGCATAGTTATTGAAGAATACTAGGAACATCAATGGCATCGCATACTGCATATATTTCATAGCAGGATTGGCCGTCATATCCATGTGCTTCGTATTATAGTAGGTATAGATCACTGTTGTGATCGCCCATAATATAGAGAACAAACTCAGGTGTGCCCCAAAGTTAAATGGCAACTCCATAGGTAACCAAAAGGCCACATCAAATGAAGACAAATCATCTGCCCACAGAAACCCTTCCTGCCTAAAGTTGATAGACGCTGGGAAGAACCTAAACAAGGCATACCATATCGGCATCTGTACGACCATTGGCAAACAACCTCCCAGTGGAGAAGCACCATACTCACGGTATAGCTTCATTTGCTCCATACTATACGCCTGTTGATCGTCTTTTAGCTTTTCCTTCAACTTAGCCAACCTAGGTTTCAAGGCAGCCATTTTCTGCTGAGAGTATAGCATCTTGTATGTCAATGGAAACAAAAGCAACTTGATTAAGAAAGTCAGCAGTAGGATGTTCAAACCCTTACTTCCAATATATTTAGACAAGAAGTCAAATGAAGGTCTTATGATCCAACGATTGATCGTCCCAAATATACTCCACCCATATGGAATCACATTTTCTAGTCCTGGGCTGAACGCTTTCAAAGCATTGAAGTCATTCGGTCCGGTGTAGATCTTCATAGAGAATTGTTCAGAAGCTCCTCCAGACAAAGGCAAGGACATGGTAGTGGACATTTTCTTAAGATCCTCATCATCCGTCTCCATCATCTCTGTTTTGAAATTACCATTCTCAAACGCGTTCTGCGCAACGAGGGAAGTATTAAAAAACTGATTGGTGTGAGACACCCACTTTATCTTACCTTCAAGATTCTCTTCATCATCAGCTCTACAAGAGCAGTAGTCGGGCGTTTCCTCTACCTCCTTAAAGTATACAGAAGTATAGAATCGCTCAAAGTTGTGATTGATCTCTATTTTATCCAGATAGTTGATCCACTTCAGTTGGATACTTTTCGCATTGCCAGCTATCTTGTCAGACATCCCGTTTAACTTCAAGTCATAGTCTATGCTATAGTCAGCCTCATCTAGAGTGTATATTTGTTCGATAGAACCACCATCTATATTAGCGGTGAAAATTATTCTATTACCAGTTATCTGTGGGGTAAAGAAAAGTTGCCCCGTATTGATTTCTCCACCTGGCACCGCCGTTGATGGGATGGTATATTCAAACTTGTTTTTCTCATCTTCTAGCAAGTATAGCGGCGTCTGGTCGTGCGGCGTCTTCTTGTCATCTACATTTTTCATGTAGTTTTTCAATTCTACTGATTGGATCCGTCCCCCTTTATTGGTAAAGTTTACCTTAAATACAGCATTCTCTATGGTAGAAATAGATTCCTCACCGTCGTAAAGCGTAGCTAGAGAGCCATACTTTTGCTGCGATTGTACTGCACGAGCAGAGTCCGATAATATTACTGGAGCAGCGGTCCGTATTTCCTGACCAGCACTCGGAACTACCTCTTGCTGAGCTATTTGTATAGAGTCTCGTACCCTTTGCTGTTCCTCTATTTGGGCCTGTGTAGGAGCAGTATACCAACTGTATCCCATGAGTATCCCAAAGATCAATATTAAGCCGATGATGTTATTCTTATCCATTTTTTTTCTTTGCCGCCCCAAAAGTACACTTTTGTTCTCAGTTTGCTAACTATATAGATGATAGTCGTCGATTCTTAGACGAAATATTGCCTGCTTAGCTTATCTGTTCGCATTTTTTGATATACGACTCCCTGATTATCTGACTACTGTAGCATATTTTTGCGGTAGCGATGATCCGATATAAGCTAGTTCCTAAAGCAGCTTTTTTGAGCTTTTTCAGACACAGATTACAAAGCAGGCCTTGATCCTATATTATGGGATATTATTTCCAATTGTAAAGATGATTTGGGCGTGCCCCTTCGGGTCGTGCTATTCGGGAGTTCGCTGTCGCTCCCGTGCTGCGCACCAGCCTAAGGGCTGTCCCTACTATCACTCACGCGGGGATATTGCTCTAATATCTGATCTTTTCAAGATTGTAGAACTTCTTGGCAATGTGTTTGCATTATCAGAATAATAATTGTCTATTTACATAAACAAGAACAATTGAGATTCAGAAAAAAAACTAGATAACCATCCTTTATTTCTTTTCTCATAATATAAACATAATCCTTTTTTGCTTTGTGCAGATGTTAATACTTTCTGCTTTGGCTATACACGCTATTCGCTTATCGGATGGTCGGCAAAGTAAATTTTAGAGGAAATGAAATACGTTATTATTGTTCTTCGGATTAATGTCAAATACTGACTATTGGAATTTAATTTTTAACAACTTTTATAAATATTATTATGCTTAAGAGAATATTGAAATCAACTTTGTTATTGGGGCTTTTTGTTACTGCTTTTACCAGCTGTAAAGAAGAATGTCAAACTTGTACTATCACTCAAATTATTACTGAAGATGGAGTAGAGATTGGTAGACAAACTTTAAACTCAGAAACAGAATATTGTGGAGATGCTTTAGATACAATAAAGGGTTCTGCTGCAACTATCGATCAAGAAGTAGGAGGGTATTCACAAAGTGTTGAAACAAAAGTAGATTGTAATTAAATTATAGTCTTCCTTTTAGGATATCGATAATATAAAAAGCCACTTCTTTTAATTAGGAAGTGGCTTTTTTGGTTTGAGTTGGACACTCCAAAAGGGGAGTACTCTACGGCAAATGTTGTCTTATACTATGATCTAGTCTCCCACAAACTGACCCAAGAACACAAAGCCTCGATTTTAATAAATGCTTCGTGTTTTTGAGGGATGGTCTAACAGAAAACTTAATGCACGATAATTTTCTGGTAATAAATTTCATTACCGATTACTGCATGCAGAATATACGCCCCCGCATGCAGATGACTCAAATCTAGCAGCACGCCATCCGATGTGATTTCTTTATTGCGTATGCCTTTGGAAATTCCTTGGATATCAAAAATTTCTAAGATGCTATTTTGTCCTACAAAAGATTTGTCCAGCTGGACAGTGATGAACCCTTGTGTTGGATTAGGGAACACACTTAACGATTTGGCAAAGGAGGAGAATACTGCATTGGTCTCATATAGGAAGCTGTCTACTTGTATGCATCCAATAGCATCTGTAATAGTTACGCTATACTCGGTTCCATTTATAGGATTTACAATAACTGATGTGTCAACACCTGTATTCCAATCGTAGGTGTATGGAGCGATACCCCCTGTTCCCATCGCTTCAAGATTCCCTTCACCATTAATAAACAAAGAAGGAGATATTGCTGCAGGCTCGTTGATGATAAATGTGGTCATCACTGTACACCCTGTTGCATCTGTAACATCTATGGTATATGCCCCGGCAGAGAGATCTTCAATTATAGGACCCGCTGCAGATGAGAATGTATAGGGTGGGGTTCCTCCTGTAACTGAAATTATGGCGGAACCATCATTTCCTCCTGGACATGATATGTTGCTGGTTAAAACTTGTATATCCATCAAATCTTCGCCCAATAGTACAACTACATCATCTGATGAAACACAGCCAGTACTCAGATCAGTAATAGTAAGTGTATACGTACCAAATGCATCAACCTCAATAGATTCTTCATTAGAGGGGCCAATGATATTACCATCGGTAGTAGACCATGTATATTCAAAGTTGGAGCTATCTGGATTTGCAACACCCTCGATTGTTACTTGTGCTTGGCAATTTAAAGTAATATCTGGACCGGCATTCACAAGTATTGGTTCTACGAATTCAACTGAAATTATATATATCGACTCACATCCTGTGTCCAAATTTGTTTGTACAAATGTATATTCTCCAGTTCTATCTATTTGTACTGCAAAGGTGGTGGGATCAATTAATGTTAAACCTTCTTGAGCTATCCATTGATAAGAAAAGTTGCCATTTGTAGGCTCAATAAAAGTTGGTATTAATTCATAGATTGTTTCGCAAGTAATAATTTCAGGTAACTGGGTGAGACTTTCGTCGATGTCCTCTATTACCGCAATTTCCTCAAACGTAAAACAGCCGTTATTTAGGTTGGTAACTTCTACGGTATATGTTCCACCAGAACCAACAGATATCTCCTCAAGAGTAGAATCAGATAGAATACCAGGGCCATTCCATTGAATAGAAACATCTGAAAGTGGTAAATCTGTAGTTACATGAAGTGAGACTTGCGAGTTTGAACAAGTTATTACTGTAGGAGTAGACACACTAACTAAAGGCTCAACTAGATCTTGAATAAAATTAAGAGTGTCAGTTGCTTGGTCTGTAGTATTTGTATTAGTGACTACAAATATAAATGGGGATCCTTGTATGATAGAGGGGTCAAGAGGTTTGAAAATTCTTTCATTTGATAACAAGTTTCCTAATGCATCAAACCATTCATAAAGAAACTCAGATCCTTCTGAGGTATTTTCTCCTCCGAAACATAAGTAAATCGTGTTGGTGTTACAATTGATAATAATATCTGATCCTGCATCAGCGATAATTACAGTTGCAATGGATTGTTCGACATTGACGCATTCCTGAACAGAGCAACCATTTTCCAGATTTGTAACCGTTAGACAATACTCGCCTGGTGCATCTATTATTGGTGTGAGTGTGTTTTCTCCATTAAGAATATTTCCATCATTTGTAGTCCAAAGATTGGTTGTTGCATTACTTGAGCTACCAGTTGCTGATAGTTGAATTTGTCCACCTTCTACTAGAACTTCTGGTATAGCTATAGAAATGTTTGGTATATTGAAATCGCAGCTCACCTCAACAGAGAAACTGGATGCACAGCCGTTATTGATGTCTGTAACCTCTAAAGTATAGACTCCACATTCTGTTGCCTCAAGTATAAAATCATTCCCAATTATTACGTCATTTGAATCGAACCACTCATAGGTAATATCTGGTCCTGTACTTGA
>CALJVI010000277.1 GCA_937974575.1 uncultured Saprospiraceae bacterium
CTACCATTGGAATCATTTGGCGAGACAGCCTGCTCATCCAAAATCCTGTAGATCAACTCTTGTTTGGTAAGCTTTTTATAACTTTTTAGACCCAACTCTTCAGCCTTATTTCTAAGCTCAGGGACTAGCATGTCATTTAATTGCAAGATATCCAACATTATATTTTATGGTTAATTGTTTACTAATGTATAACTACTAAAGAAGTATCTAGGTAGGTATGATAAATGTATGTGAATTTTAAAAAAAAATAATTCCAACTTCATCCAAAATAGCACACTATAATTTAAAATTATCTGTAATCTTATATTCAGTGGAACGAAGGGACCAGAAAAGAAGTATCTTTTTCATTTGATAAACGATACAACTATATGGAAGATGGAGTGACTATTCGATGCGCAAAAATAGATTTTTTTTTGAATTCAAATACTATATTTGTCTAAATATAATCTAATGCATCAAATCACGACCGAAATATATAACAATATAACGAATTATGCTAGAACTTAGTTTCATACAGGAAAATAAAGAGAAGGTGCTGAAAGGCTTGGAGACACGGTGTTATCCTGCTGAAACCAGCCAAATCATTGATCAAATACTCGAGCTCAATGAGCAGCGAAAGTCTTTGCAGTCCTTTTTGGATGTCAAAAGAGGAGAAATAAATACCCTTTCTGGTCAGATAGGCGGCTTATTTAAATCTGGTAAACAAGAGGAGGCTAACGCACTCAAAGAGGAAGTTGGCAAGGTAAAAGAAGAAATAGGAGGCAAAGAAGGTCAGCTTACCGACACCGAGAATCAATTGACCCAACTGCTCTATAAGATACCAAATGTCCCCAACGAGGTAGTCGTCAAAGGCAAATCCGATGAAGACAATGAGATTCACATCCCGTATGATGGTCCTTTACCAGAATTGGGCGATGATGCCAAACCTCACTGGGAATTGGCAAAGCAGTACAACCTATTTGACCTAGAGCTAGGCGTAAAAATAACAGGAGCTGGATTTCCACTTTACCGTGGCAAAGGGGCAAAACTAGAGCGTGCCCTGATCAACTACTTCCTAGATGAAGCAGATAAGCGTGGTTATGAGGAGATTGTCCCACCCCTGCTGGTCAACGAGGCTAGTGGTATTGGGACAGGCAGCTTACCAGATAAAGAAGGGCAGATGTACTATATGGAGAAGGATGATCTGTATCTTATCCCCACAGCCGAAGTGCCGCTGACTAATATATATAGAGGAGATATCATCAATGAAGCTGACTTACCCATCAAGCTGACTGGCTATACGCCATGCTTTCGTCGTGAGGCGGGATCATATGGTGCACATGTGCGTGGACTCAATAGGGTGCATCAATTCAACAAAGTAGAAATAGTACGCTTCGAAAAACCCGAAAATTCATACGCTGCATTGGAAGAGATGCTTCAGCATGTGACGGATTTATTGACTGCTTTAGGCCTACCATTCAGAGTATTACGTCTATGTGGAGGAGATTTAACCTTTGCGTCAGCGCTTACTTATGACTTTGAGGTATACTCTGCGGCACAAAAACGCTGGTTGGAAGTCAGCTCTGTGTCCAACTTTGAGACCTTCCAAAGCAATAGGATGAAGACTCGCTACAAAGACTCTGATAAGAAAAAGCAGCTCGTACATACACTCAATGGCTCTGCCCTTGCCTTGGCACGAATTGTGGCTTGTATTATAGAGAACAATCAGACCAGTGCTGGCATCAAGATACCTGAGGTATTGCAAGCTTACACCAAGTTTGAAATGATTGATTAGAGATTGATACATAAGGTTTTAACAAAATTTTATTATTTTTTCTCTAGAACCAAAGTGACACTTTGATCGTTTATATAGTCATAATAAAGAATATAAAATCTATTTAGAATATGGGAGGTTACATGGGATACATGATTATTGCAGGAGCTATATCTCTAGTCGGGATGCTAGTAAGCAATAGACTCAAAAGTAAATTTAAACACTACAGCCAGATGCCATTGCAAAGCGGATATTCTGGAAAAGAGGTAGCAGAAAAAATGTTAGAGCACTATGGCATACATGATGTCAAAGTCGTTCCTGCCCAAGGGATACTCACAGATCATTACAATCCTTCTACCAAGACTATAGCCTTGAGCGAACCTGTATATAATGCACGTACCGTAGCCGCTGCTGCTGTAGCCGCTCACGAATGTGGTCACGCAGTACAGCATGATACAGAATATGCTTGGCTCAAGATGCGATCTATGATCGTACCAGTAGTAAGTGTATCTTCCAAAGCACAGCAATTTTTATTGATGGCTGCATTTGGTATGATGGGTGCCGGTATATCCAATAGCCCGATCGTACTCATGATCACCATCGCTGCATTTGGAGTTACGGCCTTATTTAGTTTTATCACTTTGCCAGTAGAGTTTGATGCGAGTAACCGAGCGATGGCCTGGTTGGATGAAACACAAATTGCCAAAGGAACAGATTACGACGGTGCCAAAGATGCACTCTGGTGGGCAGCAATGACTTATGTCTCCGCAGCCTTGGGAGCCCTGGTATACTTCTTATACTTTGTACTGAGATTTGCATCTAGTGACTAGTCATTACTGCATACAAAATATAGTAAAAAAGCGATTCACTTATGTGGGTCGCTTTTTTTATTTCAGGTAGGTAAGTGCGAGGATTTGGGGCTGACCCTTCCGCAAAAAAGCGTCGGGTCGGGTCGTCCGCTATATCCAGACATGGCAGAGCCATAGTCTGGATGCCGCTTCCACCCCTCAGGCTATCTAGGGCTTCCGGCTATTCGCCTCGCCTTTTATTATTCCTTCAGTACTCATCGAACGAAGGCAAATTTTTATAAAAAGCAATTCGCCAATTGGTATGTTATAAGCTAAAAAAAACTAATTTTGTCCTCCCAGCCGTAGCAGTATACCCCGACCCCGATAGCAGAAAAACTTTTATACATTTAACTGAAGACATCGATGCACAGTCATAACAAAATACGATACGTATTTATCTCTTATGAGGATCTAAAAGACATCAAATTTAAGAAACTCGAAAAAGTTTGTGATAAGATATACATCTTAATCAACGAAGGCATCGAGAACCTTCCTTTCAAATTGGTACAAAGAACACAGAAGCTCGGAAAGAATGCTAAGTGGATTCAGATCTCAGACAAGGAAGATGCACTTTCTTTATCTATGGCTTTCTTGATGGGACAAATGCATGAAAAGATAAATAAGGAAGTTGAGTTTGCAATCCTGTCCAATGATAAACAATACGACAGCATCATCGAATATCTCAACACCGTAGGAAGAGACTGCATACGCGTCAAAAACAAAAAGAAAAATATCGCAGACTACTCTACCAATAGTGAATCTACAGATATCCATAATGAGGAGGAAGTGCTCATAGAAGAAGAACCTTTTGAAATAGAATTGAGCAGCGACTACGATATCCCTGAACCAAAATCAAATGGCAGCATCGGCAATACTGCACTTGACATATTGGCCAATGGCAGCGAAGCTGGCAAAGGTGTAAAGCTGGCTGCAAATGAGACCATCAAGAGGCTTATACGATCTGGAAATCGCCCATCGGAACTCAGCCTACTCAAAAGCTATATCATCCTACACAATCAGAATGAAGCTATAGAAGAGAGCATCGAAGACATCATCGACCACTTGGCTAGTACCAATGAGATCGAGATCAGAGAAGATGAGGTAATCTACAATTTCTAAGCATAATAGACTTATACACTAAGTCATATAAGATTCCAATACACACTGAGCCCATATGGTAAGCAATACTTACCCTATGGGCTTTTTTTCTTCGGGCAGGGATAGTAAGGGTGACCTCTGCGGGTAGGCTAGTGGCAGAGCTGAGGTCAGTCGTCCAGTGGAGGTACGGAACTGGAGGACGGTAGCGAAGCGAACCCCTGCATAGCCCAGTCCTAGGTAGTGACCGACTTTTTTTTGAGGGCACTACATAGGAGCCCGCCAAGCCATAAAACCAATAGACAAAGGGGGTATAGCACAAATATATTTGGAAAAGTGCCAGATTTTGCTATATTCTAACTAGTGATGTTAATTTAATGCTCGTGAACTAAAATGAATTATTTAGAGATACTTATATTAGCATCAGAATACAAAAGTATATTATGGAAGTAAATTTAGAAGACGTTATAAAAACGGAGCAGGTGGCTATGCAAGAAAGCTTAGCACACCTGCAAAAGGAATTGACTAAAATCCGTGCTGGCGTGGCTAGCCCAAGCATGTTGGATGGATTGATGGTGGACTACTACGGTACGCCCACTCCGATCGCACAGGTCGCCAATCTGAATACGCCGGACTCCAAGACCATCTCTATACAGCCTTGGGAAAAAGGGATGCTCGCCAATATCGAGCAAGCGATATTTAAAGCTAATCTCGGTCTGACTCCTATGAATGATGGTGAGTTTGTACGGATCACTATACCGCCTATGACCGAGGAGCGTCGTAAGGAGCTGGTAAAGCAAGTGAAAGCTGCTGGTGAAGATACCAAAATCGCCCTGAGACAGACTCGTCAAAAAATGATGGATGCCGTCAAGAAGGAAACGAAAGATGGCTACCCTGAAGATGAAGGAAAGAAAAAAGAGGATCAGATACAGGCTTTGCTCAAAAAGTACTCCGCAGATGTAGACGCGCTCACAGATGCAAAGGAGAAAGACATCATGACTGTTTAAATATTACTTCTTAAAGCGAATACACAACATGCCGATGTGCAAATGTGTTAGTAATAAAAATAATCGTGTATTATGAATAAGCTAAGCCCAGAAGAAGAGTACGTCATCCTCCAAAAAGGGACCGAACGACCCAATACCGGAAAGTACAATAAGCACTACGAAGATGGTGTCTACTCTTGTAAGCAATGTGATACGCCACTCTATCGCTCTGATCAAAAATTTGACTCTGGTTGTGGTTGGCCGAGCTTTGACGATGAAATAGAAGGCGCAGTAGCGCAAGTGCCCGATGCTGATGGCAGACGTATAGAGATCGTCTGCGCCAACTGCAAAGGTCATCTTGGACATGTATTCAAGGGAGAAAACTTTACACCAAAAAATTTGAGGCATTGTGTGAATTCAATTTCTCTAAATTTTTCTCCTGGGGAGAAGTAAATCTAGGAATAAACAACTCAAAAAAAGGGGTTCAAGACTAATGGTCTTGGATCCTTTTTATATTTTAGGGGACCTCTACTTGATACCTAGATAGGCTTTATATTTTTTTCTATCAAAATTGCTCTTTTTGAAAGGGTGCGCCTCGGTGTTAAAAACGTAATCGTTGAAATCAAATTTTTCTTTATCCTCTACGGCTAAGTAAAAATACTTGAGCGTCTCTGCAAAAAAGTAGGTAGCCAAATAGTCTTTGGCTTTCATAGTACGCACATCTTCAATGGCATGAAAAGCGACATCGTTTCGACAGCAATCCTTCATATCCTTCCAGTATTTGTAATTCATTTTCAAGTACTTAGGCTTACCTGTGATTTGATGTAGGTAGTAAGCTGACTCTATGATTTCTGGATTGAGCTCCGAGTTGGCATACTCTACAGAATCCTTTGCATAAAGATATCGGGTAGGAAGTAATCCATACTTATCCCAAATCCAATCCCAGGTAGCCAAGTTTTTTTCTGCATTTTCTAGATCGCCATGCAAAGCTTGAACCGCAGGAAAAAAAGCGTCGTATAGCGAAACCGATCTCTTGACTACTTCGCCAGAGTGCATATTCACACAGGTATAAAATCTCCTACCTTCATAGTCCTCTGCAAGATATTGATTGATCTTTTGGAGGCTATAATCCCAAATTTCACTAATCTCTGGATCAGGAAAAAGCAGATTACTTTTGAACATGTATTCGTAGTAGGCATCTACACCCGCTTGGAGATAGTGCCAGTCATTGGTCCACTCTCCAGTATCGACATTGATATAGTCACCAGGAAGACCAATTTCGGATTTACGATCAAATATCGCTTGTGTAGCTTTTTTGGCTGCTTGATAATATTTAGGGTCCTTGGCGTAGTAGCTCAAAATACCAAATTCCATCAGATAGGTAGCCGCTTGGGCTACGTTGATTACATTGCCTCTACCCTCTCCCATATTACCCGAGGTCTTGCCTGTGCGAAGATTTACAGAGTGATAGGGTATGCCCGTTGGAGAATTGAATGCAGGTAATAATCGATCTCCAAAGTCAATCACTTTTTCGAGTATTCTAGGATTTTTAGTATCATCGTATATGGCAAGCAAGCCCCCAAGAATACGAATGTTAACCTCAAATACTTGTACATAAATATCTTGATCCCAAGATTTGGACAATGCATATTCTTCTATTTCTTTTGCCTCCTTATCCAGACCCATTACAGCCATGGTACTGTATGCATCAAATGGAGAAATTCCCAATGATTCTTCATACCAATTGAATCCTTTTTTTGAAAGCGGCAAGAGTAAGTCATACCCCCAAGCATATTTTTTGTATGCATTCCAAGCTCTAAGGGTTTCGGTTCTGATCTCCTCCGTATCATATGCCAAGGAGTCTGCAATAGTAACTTGAGCAATAGAGTTCTTTTCTTTAGAGTTGGAGGAGGAAGACGCACAAGAAGAAATCAGGATTAGAATACTAATCCAAATTAAGATAGTTTTCATTTTTTGACTTTATAAAGGTTAAGCTTGGCGAGCAATATAAAACTCAAATGTACCTATTGTGAATCATAATCTTTGTCTACTATAAGTCGAAAATAAATCAAGCTCAAAACCCCAATTCCCGCTCCTACTCCGATAACAATAGAAGGATTCACTGATAATGACAATGCTACACAGTAAGCTAGAATAATCAAAGCTAACATCCTAACTATCTCAAAATACCAAAGCCAATTGGCTGATCTTTCAAACATAAAACTGAAGGACAGTGTGGTCATCACTATCCATCCGGCATAAGCAGCACGTAGCCCTAAATCCATATCCTTTTAGATAAAAAAGAAAACAGGTACTAGCACTAGAAGTATAAGAAAGTGCGCAAGCACATACTTGGATCTTGATGGAAGGACTTCAGTCTGGTATTTTTTATAATCGGCAGCTGGTTCTTGCGGAATCAATGCGCCACCCAAATAATCTGGCTGCCAACCCGGTTTTTTGAATAATATTTTGAGCGTATCTTTCAAAGAACGAGATTTGCTCGTTGTTTTGAATAAATAAATGTAGTGCGAAAAATTGGCGTAAACTGGATTCCAACTTTTCAATGGAGTTGTAACACCATACGTAGGACGCTCCTCCTCTTGCTTGAATGTTCCAAACATTCGATCCCA
>CALJVI010000278.1 GCA_937974575.1 uncultured Saprospiraceae bacterium
TGAAAATCAATCTCATGAGTACCTCCACCGCTCTCAAAAAACATTAGCTCATCAAAAGCATGTTTGTGAGGCATATCTATTTTATAATGGTCTGGAGAATAACCCCATTTAAAAATCTCAACTGGGATATTATCTAATGAATTCAGAATTTTATTCTGTATTATTTGGTTACTCATAGTCGGTCAGATTAAACAATGATAGACCTAATATAATCATTTTTTTGAGTTAAACGATCTAATTCTTAGTTTAACTTCCTCAACGAACGCTTCAAAGTAGATAAATTCAAAGTATATAAACAGATGCAGCGTTTATGCGCTACCTCTGCTTACCTTTAAAATTCTGTTGTTCGATTGGCTTTACCATCGAATCATACGCTCCTCTATGCTTTTATTTTATGTAGCAGAATTTTATTCTCGTGTTTTTTTTTCAACTCAAGCAACAATGCAAATATCCATGCAACAGCTCTCGTATTTTTTTTTGCGCGAAGGATGGGAACAGGCTCTGCGATAGCAGAGAGACCAAATGGAGCGCAGCGCAATGCAGGGCCGAGCGAGTAGCGAGCTGTGGACAGCCTGACTCTAGGTAGAGCGACTTTTTTTTGTCGCTCTACCTAGAGGCGCGCCCAAAATTAAATCAATATAATAAAGAGACTAGCCGTATCTGTACTGGGATAAAAATCGAGAAGCGAGGACTAATAAAATCCCTGCTACGGATAAGGTATGCCCACCATCGGCAGCATGCAGGTGTGCCGTAGTCGCTAATATCACGTCAAAAAAGAAGCCTGCATACGCCCACTCTGTCAGTAGCTTGCTTTGATTGGATAGGACGGCTATGACGCCAAGCACCTTTGCAATGGCCAGTGGAATCACGATCCAAGCAGGAAACTCAAGAAATGTGAAATAGCCTCTCACCATCTCCGTGTTGAAAAAGTACATCTGTGCAGAGTATAGAAACAGTGCGCACATGAGACCTGTAGATATCCAGTAAGCTATTTTTTTAAAGTCCATCGTTGGTTTGATTGTTGAAAATTAAAGGGCCGCTCTATTAACTATATTCTTAGCTGACCAGAAAAATTAAAAATTTTCTTAAGTCCATAGAGGTGCCCTAAAGTAAATAAAAAAGTAACTGTACCAATAATATTTTGAGTATCAAAGTCACGGGCAAGACCATAGTATAGCCTACCGAGGGTAACTTGTTTTTGGTTTTATCTAGTGCAAACTCCAAAATAGCGGGCTGGTTGGCAAGCATCCCTGAAAGTAAACTGTAGGGTATTTTGAAAAATTTGTAGCCAATGACTAGAGATATCAGTGTGGATAAAATCACGATCAAGCCGCCAGTCAAAAATATGATTCCGCCTTCTGAGCTAAGTAATACTTCCTTGAAATTGTAGCCCGATTTGATGCCAATACCTGCCAATAACAAAATCAGACCCACTTGGCGTAAAGTCAGATTGGCGCTAAATGGTAGTATCCAAAGTACAGGGCCAGTCTTACGTATGGCACCCAAAACCAGCGACACTAGTAGAGGGCCTCCTGCATAACCTAATTGGAAATTGACTCCGCCCGGTAAGGTAAAAGTAATCTTACCGATCAATAGCCCAAGTGCCATACCTAGTCCAAATGAAAATAGATTGATCTGCGATAGCCCTTCGTATGAGTTCCCAAAGAGTGTATTGATCTCATCAATATCCTTGCGCCGCACAACCATCTGTACGCGATCACCCAGCTCTAAAACCGTATTGCCATTGGCGATCATATCTGTATCGCCACGCTGCACTCGGGTAATGATCGCTGAGAACTTTTCAGACAGATTGAGAGTAGCAATTTTTTCTCCTGCTAGATCTGGATTGGACACAAACACTTTGCGCACATCATAATGTCGGCGATCAAATGTAAGCTCGGTATCCTGCGCTACGCCCATATCGGTGACCGCCTTCTCCACCAGCTTGCCTCCACCTACAATAACGATCTTGTCTCCTACTTGCAATACAGTATCCATAGCAGGCAGGGACTGTTCGCCTCCCCTGCTCATGCGTCCGAATACCAGTCTTCGATGATAACGATTGAACAATTCTCTGATGGTTATACCTTGCATATCCAGCTTGGTAATAGCTACGGTCTTGCGCAGAATTTTCATACTGACTGGGTAATCTTTCTGTAGTTCTTCTTGCTCTTTGAGTAAGTCAATTCTAAATACTTTTTGGAAAATACTGTAGGCGATCATCACCCCTAGCACTCCCATGGGATATGCCAAAGAGTATCCAATCACGGCGGAATCCGAGAAAAGTGTCTTGTCTAAATCTGGGGATTTAGAATTGCTGATAATATCTAGAATACCTGCTAAGGCCGGTGTACTGGTCACCGCTCCCGAAAGCAATCCCGCTGCCATAGCTTTGTTGAGGTCTAAAACGATATAAGCGACATAACTGAATGCTGAGAATATCAGCAAAGCTATAATGATGAAAGTGATATCCTTTGCGCCACGCTTGAGTAATGTCCTAAAAAAACTAGGTCCACTGCTGATCCCTATGGAATACACAAAAATCGATAGACCTAGGGTAATGATGATATCCGGCACCATCAGATTGGGATCCAAGGATCCAAAAGCAAGGCCTACAAAAAGCACGGCAGCTACGCCTAGTTTGGCCCCTTTTATAGCGATATTCCCTATGGCATAGCCAATAGCAATAACCACAAAAAGTAACAATAAGGGCGATTCTAAAAATGATTGGATCATGATCGGTCTTCTACTTAGTACGAAGGTATAAGATTTCTTGATCTAATACCATTACAGTTATTAGGAATAATGCTTAGCTCTTATCTTTTACGGACGATCCAGTGATCTTGGTTGATTCCCCAGGACTCTTCTTTGCCCTCGGAATACTCCAATACTTCAAAATGTACTTCTAATAAGGCTCTAAAATAGCTGGGTGGATGAAAAGCAGCATAGACTCTGTGTCCTTCGAATGCTTTGCCTCGTGTGACTATCTGACCTTGATCGTAGCGCTTATTCTCTTCTTCTGTTAGGATGCGCTTGAAAATAGGACCATGTGAAGTAAGAAATACGACGCCGCCAGATTTGCATATGCGAGCTAACTCCGCCATCCATGCAGTATGATTGGGCTCAGATAGATGTGTAAATATGGAAATGCCATAGATGAAATCAAAAACTCCTTCTGCATAAGCTAATGGTGGGTTCACTTCATTTTTGGAGAAGGTGACGTTTGGGATATGCTTTGCACACCAATTGAGGTTGGTAGGGTTATAATCTACTCCATGAATATCACTGCCTTCCACGAAGCGGTGCATATGCCTAATGATGCGACCAGGGCCACAACCCCAATCGAGGATCTTCTTTTGATTAAGATCAATATAAGGCTTCACTTCCTCGACAATATCTTTGGCTGACTCTTGGCCACCAAAGTAATAGCTGTTGTAATTGAGGTGAAATGTCTCAAAGATCAGGTAGTCAGGAGGCAGCACTACATCGGGGTACTTTTTTGCAAAGGCTTGATTAAGCTTTTTATTCTTTGCTTGAATATATCGAAATTTGACTTTGTCAAAGACATGTATCAAACCCAATTTTCGAAATGGTGCTGTAATTTTACCCGTGTTCATAGACACAAAGTAAGGACAAATTTTAGACTAGTAAAAGAATAGCGTCAATTATGCTCGCTCTATGATAATTGCATATCCCTGGCCCACCCCAACACACATGGTAATGAGTGCATATTTAAGATTTTTTTTCTGCAACTCGATCGCTGCAGTATGCACAATACGGGTTCCAGATACTCCTAACGGGTGCCCAATAGCTATTGCTCCACCATTAGGATTTATTCTAGGATCATTGTCCGCTAGGCCTAATTCTCTGGTGCAAGCGAGAGCTTGAGCGGAGAACGCTTCATTGAGCTCTATGATATCCATGTCGCTTAGTTGGAGTCCAGCTTTGGCTAATGCTTTCTTAGACGCTCCCACTGGGCCGATACCCATGATCCTTGGCTCTACACCTACTACGGCTGACGAGACTATCCTTGCAAGGGGTTTGAGGTCATACTTTTTGATGGCTTCGTCAGAAGCGACTATGACTGCTGCTGCACCATCGTTGAGACCTGAGGCATTACCTGCGGTGACAGTACCACCTGCTTCTTTAGCTTTGAAAGCTGGTCTTAGTTTTCCTAGTATTTCTGTGGTGGTAGTCGGCCTGATAAACTCGTCATGTTCAAAAATGAGTGGTTCTTGTTTTCTACGAGGTATTTCTACAGCTATAATTTCTTCTGCTAGGCGTCCACTTTTTTGAGCGGCAGCAGCTTTTGACTGTGACCAGAAGGCAAATTGATCTTGGTCTTCTCTGCTGATCTTAAACATCTCTGCAAGATTCTCGGCAGTGGAGCCCATACCTTCTACGCCATATAGGTCCTTCATTTTGGGATTGACAAAACGCCATCCAAAACTACTGTCATGCATTTTTGCATCACGACCAAAAGCTTTGCTCACTTTGGAGATCACAAATGGCCCTCTAGTCATGTGCTCTACTCCGCCAGAAATAAATACATCACCATCCATCGCTTTGATGGCACGATTAGCATGCACTATGGCTGACATTCCAGAGGAGCACAATCGATTGAGTGTTTCACCTGGTACAGACCAGGGTAAACCTGCAAGTAAAAGACACATTCTCGCAACGTTGCGATTATCCTCTCCAGCTTGATTAGCACATCCAAAGATGACGTCATCATAAGCTTCTAAAGGAATAGAAGGATTTCTTTTTACAATTTCTCGAATTGGGATGGCACCTAAATCATCTGTTCTAACAGTAGAAAGTGTACCTCCAAAATTGCCAAATGGCGTCCGAACTCCGTCTATAATAAATGCGTCTTTCAATGCAGTTAATTTTTTATTGCTCTAATATTATCCTTTAATTCTTTTGTGATTTCCATCACAGAATTGAGGTGACTCTGAAAGCTTACACATACACATTGACTTGGTCTGTGTCTCTTCAGCTACAAATACTTCTGGTGAAAATTTTGTTCCCTTGTGTGAACCATCACAGAATGGTTGCTTGTCCGAAGCTCCACATGTGCAGAAAGCATATCTTTCTCCTTTAACTAAATCAACTCTCATTGGGGTTCTACCTGCGATATAAGCCTTATCCATTTTTTGATAATTTTTAGTGTTTTATAATGATGTCAATTTAGGAAAACAATAAGGTCAACCAAAATCTAAAGCCCTAAATTTTGCTATTTGGTATCCGTCTAAACAATAAGGCTAAGTTTCTCTATTTTAGCCCAAAAAAGTACTCAAAATGTCACTCAAACCTATAAAACTCCCCTATCAATCCATTCAAGAAATGAAAGAAGCTGCTATGGAAGTGCTCCCCTCGGCAGTGAGTGAATATCTGAATGCGGGTGCTGCCTCTGGTAGAACTATGCTGAGAAACCAAAGTGCCTTTCAAAAGTGGGCTTTAATCCCAAAAAGATTGAAGGGCGTAGAACATCCTGACACCCGTGTTGAAATATTTGGGCAAAGCTATGATCTTCCATTTGGTGCAGCTCCAGTAGGGATGCAGCAATTATTTCATAAGCAAGGAGAGTCTGCCACAGCTCTCGCATGTGCCCATCATAAAGCACCATGCATCCTGTCTACTGTCAGTAATATCTCCTATGCTGAAAGCAGTAAAGAGTCCAGTATAAAACCTTGGTTTCAGCTATATCCTACTACCAACTTCAAGATCACTAAGCAACTCATTGAAAATGTAGAAGCCGCTGGAGCAGAGGTGATCGTACTCACCGTAGATGTGCCCGTATTGGGAAAGCGAAAACACAATGCTAGAGCCCTATTGTCACATCCCGACTATAAACATCTAGCTTTTGGAAATCTGAAAGAAACTTTAAAAGCAGAGGACGATATACATCATCCTGGTCTCAACTGGGACCTGTTTGAGATGATCAAAGAAACTACCTCCTGCAAAATACTCCTCAAAGGAATCCTCCATCCTGATGATGCACTACAAGGTAAAGCACTTGGCGCTGACGGGATCATCATCAGTAATCATGGAGGCAGACAAATGGACAGCCACTATAGTACAATAGAGGCACTTGCCAATATTAGAAAAGCTATACCTGAGGAGTATCCCCTATTTTTGGATGGAGGTATTCGCTGCGTGGAAGATTTACTAAAGGCGCTGAGTCTGGGTGCCAAGATGGTATTCTTGGGCCGACCTGTGTGCTATGGATTGGCTCTTGGCGGCCGAGCAGGTGTTGACCATCTTTGGAATATCCTAAAAGTGGACTTGATCCGCAGTATGCAATTGATGGGAATGGCTGATCTAAAAAGCATAGATTCCAGCCAGATCGTAAAGATTTGAGGATAAAACTTTAGAGCTTACTACAATGGTATATGTAGCCCGCTGGAAAATTGCTGGTCTTTATCATTTCGCAAGCATCCCAAGCGGCAGAAAATTTCTTATAATGAATCTTAGAATATAGGATTTGAGAAAAGTGACCTCCATTCTTTAAAACCTCTTTTGAAGCATTTAATATTTGGTCTGTTTTCTCTTTCGAGAAAAAAGTGAAAGGCATAGAAGATACCATATTATCTACTTCTTCTTTGATATGCTTTTTGATATTTTCCGCTCCATCATTGATAATAATTAAGCGTTCATCTGTGATTTTCTCTCTTACCTTTTCGCAAAACTCTTTCTTTACTTCAAAGGAATATAACTTGGCATCCTTAGGCATTCTTTCTAAGATCTCTTGGGTTATATTTCCAAGACCCATTCCGAATTCCACGAAGATCTTTCCATTGGCATCAAGTCTGTTACAGATTTCGATTTCTACTTCTCTACTTGTTTCAGAAATTGCTCCTGTCGTAGCAAAGTGCTTTGTGTATTGTAAGGCAGACGCCAATTTACTTTTCATATTGAATTTTCTTGTTTTGAGATTACAAATATAGAGATGCTGATAGAATACCAAGCAATAATCTCGATCAAAATCAAAACTTTTCGGATTAACAACTGATAATGAGTGTATTATAAGCGAAATGAATCAATAACACACAGCGAGCGCAATAATTGGTTAATTTTCTAGCGCACCATCTTCAATCCAGCATAAAAGTATATTCTTTTCGCTTGAAGTAAGTTCCTTTGGCCCTGCAGTATCACTCGGTGGCATCGCTCCATTTTCGATTTGAGGCTTGAGCTTTCCTAAATCATGCTGACCTTTTAAATCAGCATACTTTGAGTAATCCCCATTGACAAAATTGTTAACGTGACAATTCTCTATAGCACATGATTTATTAAGAATTGGAACAACATCTGACATATAAGATACATTATCAGGACATGCGCCTGAACCTGATCCATCGTCTCCGCCATCATCATCTTTACAGGCAAAAAACATGGTCAAAGAAATGGCTAGTAAGCAAACTGTTAATATTTTAGAGAATTTCATAAGCAATTACATTTATGGTTAAAAATGGAGTACTATAGATTTATAACGTCTAAGTACTCCATTTTTATTGATATTAGCAAGATAAAAATAGATTTGGCATTTCCTATGTTCAAATTCTATTAATTATTGGATGAAGTAAACTTTTCAAGCTTGCTAGGAGTGTCTCCATCCCCTTGATCTTTGACTCCTCCTCCAAGTTCTTTTTGCAATTTAATCAACTTCGCCCAGTCCTTTTCCTTAGCCATCCACGCTTGTTGTGGCCAAGTTTTAGGATCATGTATTCTGTAAGCGGAGCCTGCATTACCCAAAATAAAGACTAATCTCGATGCGGATGAATTGGCAAGTTGAGTAAAGTTATTGATCCCTGCTTGATTCAGCACCTCTTCGATTTTTGGTCCAATTCCTTCAATCACTTGAAGCATATTATCATTTACAGAGTAATCTCTGTGAACCGCCTTTTTACTTGCTGTTGCAAGGCTAGATGTAGTGTTTGATTTTGGTTTGGCGGCCATAGCTTTAGGTGCCGCTTCCTTTGGCGTTACTGTAGATGTGACCTTTGATTCTGAAGTGCTAGACTTTGAATTACTAGCAGACTTACTATCTGCCTCTTTTGCTTTTTCCACTGTTTTTGTGGTGCTGCTTGCAGTCGATTTTTTGTTTGAGCGACTGGTCCCTAGGTCTCTTCTAGATACAATTTTACCCTCCTTAGTACTTCTTGTTTCGCCGATTACTGTCTTAGATACCTCTACGGTATTCATTCCCATCATTTTTTTCATCAATGAGTTGATATCTATCTGCTTCACTACTTCTACCTCCTTGATTACCTCAATCTCTTTGATTACTTCGATCTCTTTGATGATTTCTTTCGGTTTCTTGCTTAACTCTTTTTTAAGAAGAGTGATTTCTTTTTTCATTTTGGCCAAATCACTTGCTTGCTTCTTTCCATCAGCAAGCATTTTCTTTTCCGCCTTTTGAGCGCTTGTCAACTTATCGTTTAGCATATTAACTTCGCCAGCAATTTTGGACGCTTGAGCCAATTGCTTCTTAAGACCGTCAACTATTTTCTTCCAATTGCTAATAGAACCAGATCCTTGCTTGGTTAGATTTGCAATCTGCTTACTTATGCCATCCACTGTTTTCTTCCAATTTGTACCCGCACCTTGCTTTTTCAATGTCGCAATTTGATTTATCAGGCCCTCTACTGCAATGTTCCATTTAGCGGCATCATCGGCAGATTTATTCATTGTTGCAATCTGCTTATTTAAGCCATCTACCGTCTTCTTCCACTTTGCAGAATCTACAGCAGTTTTCTTCATACCCGCTACTTCCTTGTTCAAAGCTTCAGCTGTCTTCTTCCATTTTGCAGAACCGTCAACTGCCTTCTTCATAGCTGCTACTTCCTTGTTCAAAGCTTCCGCTGTCTTCTTCCACTTTGCAGAACCATCAACTGCCTTCTTCATAGCTGCTACTTCCTTGTTCAATACTTCCGCTGTCTTCTTCCATTTTTCTGACTCTATAGCTGTCTTTTTCATCTTAGACATATCCGACTGAACTGCTTTTAAAGAACTGTTGTACTTTTTATTGGTATCAGTTAACGCTTTGTTCGCTTTACTTAAATCATCTTTAAGTTTAATCATTTCTTTCTGGTACTTGTCAGCATTCTTAGCACCAGATGAAAGACCATTATTTTGCTTCTTCAAATCTGCAATTTGATTCTGCAATAAGCCTATAGATTTTTTGTAAGTCCCCAATGTTTTATCATTGTTAGCCTTTAAGCCTGCCAATTGCTTTTCTAGTTTGCTATAATCAGATGACCATTTTTTAAGTTCTTTAGTATCAGAGCTGGTAACTTCTGTGATCTTCTGAATTTCTCTAATAAGCGGTACTGGAACTTCTTTGATTACTTCAACCTCCTTAATAGCTTCTTGGACTACCATCACTGGTACTTCTCTGATAACGTCAACTTTCTTAATGATCTCTTTCTGATTGAATACAGGGACAGCTTTTTCTACCTTGAATTCCACTTCCTTTATTACTTCATAAGGCACATTGACTTTTACTTGTACCTCTTTGAGGACAGGCACTTCTTTTGCCACCATCACAGGAACTTCTCTGATGACCTCAATCTCTTTGATGACTTCTTTTTCAATGAGTACAGGCACTTCAACAATCACTTCTTTGATGACCTCTTTTTCGATGTAGACAGGAACCTCTTTGATCACTTCTTTGATAATCTCTTTAAATACAGGTACTTTTTCAATCACCTTTACCTCTTTGATCACCTCTTTCACTACGGTTACTTGAACCGGAACCTTGGTTTCCAATTCTACTTTCTCCACAGAATGTGTAGCTACCTCTTTATTGACTTGAACTATCTTCTCTTTGATGACTTCAACAGGCTTAATTACTTCAACCGTATGGGTAGCCGTTACTACTTTTTCTTTTATTACCTCTACCTTTTGTATTGTAGGCTTTCCTTTGGTAGTGATAAGCACATCATTCTTAACATTTACTACTTTTAGGGTTTCGTCATTCCAAATGTTGCCTTTCTGGAGCATACATTCTAATGCTGCAGATGCTTGCATTGGGGAAATCTTGGCTGTCTTTGCAACCAATGAAATAAGCTTATTCTTTTCCATTAATTAGAAATTAAATTGTTGGTTAAAATTTAATAGATAGTCATTTGGTAGTGAGCAGTGCGAGTTGCAGTACTCAGAGGTAGATTGAATCACATAAAATTAATATTTATATGCTACTTTATACTGAAATAGCCTACTATTTTATCAAAACAATCTCAATTGAACCTTTCGTTAGCAATAGTATGGAATCCTATTGTGCTCTTAACACCTATAGAAATCTTGTTAATTTTACTTTAAAAAAGTTGATAGAGATATGAGTAGTGCTAATTCTGGGTTATCATTGTAAAAAAGAACAGAATGAAAAATTTAGCATTTATATTAGTATTGGCTTGTGTAGCCACCTTTTTTAGTTGCAAAGACGATGATGGTAGCAATATTACTGCAGACTTGTTTTACGATCAAGGGGAGAATACAGCTCCATTTTTTGATGCAGGTGTGCATCTTGCAGCTGCGCGATTCCCAAGGTCTTTAACCAGTTCATTTGATGGCCAAAATCTTACAAAAGTAGAGTTCTACTTGGTAAACACGCCTAGTAATTGCAAAATTCGAATCTATGATGAGGGGACTAGTGAGCAGCCAGGCACTCAGCTGTATGAGGCAGACGTGACCAATACAGCTAGTCCAAATGCATGGAATACGCATGATCTCACAGAAACCATTGGTATAAGCAATAAAGATCTATGGATTGCAGTGGAGGTTACGCATAATGATTCGCGTAACACTATCGGATGCGATGTAGGTCCTGCTGATCCGAATGGGGATTGGGTTTTGGAGGGAAGCGAAATAAGCTGGCTCAGCTATAGAAGTTTTACCAATGATCTGGTGAACATCAATTGGAATATCAGAGGATATGCCGAATAATAAAAAATGGGTGATAAGGAATAATTCTTATCATCCATTTTTTTGTGATATTCTTCTTTCTCAAGGTACTTTAAGTACACCATAGTAATTAGTTCATTAGCTCTAAACTCTACAGCCTGCTGTAGATCTCAAAACAGAAATTATTATGACTCTTCATATAAAGCCTTATGTTTTCTTTGGGGCACTTCTGTTTTCTGTTTTGCGCTCTGGGGTGCAGTGATATGAATAGAGCTGGACGTCTTATGAAGGTTGGGCTAGGAGTGGATGAACGGCCGAGTGAATACGCTACTCGCCCTTACCTGAATAGATGTCCAGCTCTATGAATACAAACGGAAGACCAGATATAAGCGCCCTACAAAAACATATTTCTCCGAATGTAAACCTTTTGATGAGGATATTCTTTTCTTTGAAGTATGAAGAAAAAGGTCATCATATTAGGAGCAGGATTGTCGGGCTTGTACACTGCCGTACTGCTCAAATCACAGGGCTACTCGGTGCAAATATTGGAGGCAAGAAAACGTCTAGGCGGTAGAATATACACCCAATATGCTGAGCTAGAAACGCCCATCGAAATGGGGGCTACCTGGTTTGGTGCAAAGCATACGCATCTGCTGGCCTTATTACAAAAAATGGGGATTGAATACTATAAGCAGCACACTGAAGGAACTGCATATTTTGAACCTTTTTCCTTGGCGCCACCACAAAAAATCAACATTCCCGAGCAAGTTCCTAGCTATCGAATAGATGGTGGATCGGAAGCTATCATAAAGGCGCTGGCGTCAAAATTATCGGAAGAAGAAATTCAATTGGGCACAACCGTCTCTGCCCTAAATTTTGCAACCGAAAAGGTTTCTGTCAGCTCGTCTTCCCATACTTGGGAAGCAGACCTCGTAGTCTCCACCCTCCCACCTGCCCTACTCTGCCTGTCCGTAGCAATAAATCCTGCATTAGATCTGGAAGTAAAAAACATCGCTTTGGCCACGCATACCTGGATGCAAGATTCCATAAAAACAGCCCTAGTTTATGAGACTCCTTTTTGGCGAGATAAAGATGTGTCTGGTACCTTCTTTAGTAATGTAGGTCCTGTAACTGAATTTTACGATCATTCTAATAGAGCAGTTGAAAAATACGCTTTGTGTGGATTCGTGAATGGTGGCTATGCGGGCATCAATGCAGTTCAGCGAAAGGAAAAAGTGCTAGCACAATTGGAGCGTTTTTTTGGTGAAGTGGTGCATACCTACTTGGACTATGTAGAGTATGTTTGGCCCCAAGATCCATATACCAAACACGAAGCTATGCCCAATATATTTCCACATCAAAATAATGGTCACTCGATTTTTGAGCGGGCGCTAATGGATGGAAAACTGTTCTTGTCTGGATCCGAAACAGCAAGGAATTTTCCAGGCTATATGGATGGTGCAGTGCAGAGCGCGGAGCGTGTTGTCAATGACTTGAAGACAATTCATTCACTAGTCTAAATAGCATACATTTTCTCTTAGCTTTGCATAAATAATTCACACGCTTTGATAGATAGTATATTTGGTACACCTCTACTTATGTGGCTGGTTGGTTTTGCAGCCATCATCATCCTTGGTGTATCCAAAGGTGGTGTCAAAGGAATATCTCCTATCCTCATCACTATGCTGGTATTTGTATACGGAGGGCGCGGTTCTACTGGTGTGCTTATGCCTATGCTCATAGTCGCAGACCTGATGGCCATCACCTACTATCGCAAAGATGTGCAATGGAAATATCTAATAAAAATGTTGCCCGCTATGATCGTTGGAGTGCTGATTGGCACCTTGATCGGCAAAGATCTATCTGAAGAAATATTTAGACAAAGTATGGTAGGTATCATTTTGATTTCCGTGATCATCCTGCTTTATTGGGAACGTAATCCACCAGATAAAATTCCAGACAACTGGTTTTTTTCGAGTGCTCTAGGGCTAGCGGCTGGAGTAACTACGATGATAGGAAATTTGGCTGGGCCATTCGCAAACATCTATTTTTTGAGTATGCGCTTGCCCAAAAATGCTTTTATCGGGACAACTGCTTGGTTGTTTTTCATGATCAATATCATCAAGCTACCACTCCATATTTTTGTTTGGGAAACAGTAAACTCTGAAAGCATAAAACAAAGCATCAGCCTAGTGCCTGCCTTGTTTATTGGTTTCATGATCGGCGTATCATTGGTCAAAAAAATAAAGGACAAAAATTACCGAAAGATGATCATCATCATTACGGGTATTGGTGCATTAATTTTATTATTTAAATAGCATCCTATTTACTCTTATCCATGTCGCTAATTTGATTGTCCAGTTTGGTAGCCATTCTCTCCCGTATGTTCGTCCACTTATCTAGCTTGGATTGGATAGCAGCTTTTGCCTCATCATCACTAGCTGCTTTGAGCTCTGCAGTAAGTCCATCAATTTTTTCAGTCACTTCTGAGAGTGTTTCTTTTCTTTTTTCGATGGTCTCTGCTTCTTCTGCTTTATCGAATATCAGACTTTCTGGTGCTGGAGTATTGACCTCTGGCTCTTTCACTCTTACCTTCTTAGGAATAAATATAGTATCCCCTACCTGTCTCTGATTCATAAAATTGGGAGACACGATTTCTATATTGGCTTCGTGCAAAGCATCTAGCATTGCACCATGTAGACGCGAAGTTGCACTCAACAAAGTTTTAATTTCTTTTACCAAACCATACACTTTATAAACTACCGAAAAATCTCCTAGCGTAGTGATTCTGATAAAGGCATCGGTCAAGCCAGCTTTTTCGGCCGCTTTCAAAAGTGCTTTTTCAATCTTTGTGCGTGGTACATCATAACCTAAGGAACACTCTGCAAAAACGAATGTACCTGTAGAGCGTGTCACTCGAACTGGATTGGTCGTAAGGTACATATTGGGCAATGTGAGGAGATCTCTATTTTCTGTTTGCATCTCGGTATGAAAAAGTCCACGCTCTGTGATTCTACCGTAGTGGTCGTTGACAGTTACAAAATCTCCGGGCTTAAAATTGCTAATCATACGGAGCATGATTCCCGCCAAGCCATTTCCAATTAAGGTAGCCGAACTCAAGGCCAATACTGCAGAAATCACAATCCCTAGGAGGCTTGTGATTTGGCCTTTCAAATCAGCTGACATAGGCAAAGCTAAGATGACAGCAATGATACCGATGATACCGATAAGGAATAAAACCATGGTTCTGATCAAGCCCCAATCCGACTTACCGGCTGCTTGGCGATCAAGAAATAATTTTGCGAAATAAAATAGGACCACAAAGAAAAGTGTGGTCATAAAAGTTGGCCCTATGTCTGTCAAAAAGCTAAGTATACGTTCCATCTATTTATCAAATTATCATTTACTATCTGCATATTACACATATACAATTATTGCAATATAGTGGATGATACGATTTTCCTTCCAATTTGTGCTACTTTTTTTCTACATTGTATATGCATACACGTTGACTCACTACTCTGATATAGAATATATTATCCTATTGCGTATCCCAAGCCGAACACAAAAAACTAAGGATACATGGAGCCAGAAATCAACGACCTCATCATTTCACTGAAGAAGCAGAACGCTAATTCTATCTACGAGCTACTCAAGACTCAAAGGAAAATAACTGAACTTGAAAACAAAATCAAGGCACTAGAAACTGCCGTAAATACCCTTATTTCCGATAAAGAAAGCCACCTAGAAGAGCAAGGAAGATTGACCATAGAGAAGCTCCACGAGATTAAACGAAACCTCAAATAAGACAACACCCTATAAATTCTCTTCACTTGGGTATTGGATATGATCTCTATATCCAGCAAAAGGGGCCTTCAATAAAAAGCCTACTTGATTGACATTCTCTTCTTCCATATGGGTATCGAGACCATAGATCAATTTGCTATTATCCACCTTCCTATACGTCTGAAATATTTTGTCCCAGATCGAGAATATATTGCCGTAGTTGCTATCTGAGTATGGTTGCCTGTAGTGGTGATGTACTCGATGCATGTCGGGCGTCACGATCAACCAAGAGACTGCGGCATTCAACCATTTCGGCATTTTTAGATTGGAATGATTAAACTGCGAGAGCGTGACAGAAAGCGCTTGATAAAACATCACCATCCATACCGGAGCACCTACAATGATCACTGCGGCTAAAGTAAACACAAAACGAATGACACTCTCCCCCGGATGATGCCTATTTGCGCTAGAAGCATCTATATGCATATCCGTATGATGTATCATGTGAAACTGCCACATCCATTTGACATGATGCTCTACCCAATGCGCCAACCATGCTCCCAGCAAATCCAAAAGCATAACACCAAAAAAGGTAAAGACTATGATATGGAGCGGCAGCCACTGTATGATGCCTACCTGATGCGTATCTACATAGCTACTCGCAGCTAGTAGTATGAATGCAAAAACAAAGTTTACTACTATCGTAGTAAATGTAAAAAACAGGTTGAGCCCCACATGTTTGACTTTGTTATTTTTGAATCGAAAAAATGGAGCTACATTTTCAAGCATCAAAAAAAAGGCAAGGCCACCAAACAAAATAATCGTCCGATCCAGGGAGGGTATGGTTTCAAAATAATCTATAAGCGCTTCCATATTTGCATATCTTAATCTTCAAAAATCGGAGTTCTTTTTTCCATGCTTGCCTGCATAGCCTCCATCAGATCGTTGGAGTAAATCATCCCAGCGTTCCAGTTTTTTATATACTCGAGTCCGTCTTTGACACTATTCTCTTGAGCATGAGCCAGTACTTTTTTCGTTCCTCTGATCACTACAGGAGATTTGGCTGCAATCTGCGCAGCAATACCATCTACATATGCATATAGCGTTTCTAGATCTGTCGCAGCATGATTACACAAGCCAATCTTCACGGCTTCCTCCCCTCCTAGTTTGCGGCCCGTGTATGCCAATTCAGACATTACACCACTGGGTATTTTTCTTGGCAATCGCTGCAAGGTTCCCATATCTGCTACCAGTCCCATATCTACTTCCTTGATACAAAAGTGAGCAGAAGCCGTGCAATATATCATATCACAAGCCGAAATCAAATCTACGCCAGCACCGACACATGCACCGTGCACGGCAGCCAATACCGGCTTGGTACAGTCATCAATACTACTGATCGAATCCTGCAGCATCTGTAGATCACGGCTAAATTTTTCACGTTTTCTCGCTTCACAAGTACCCTCGTAGGACTGCGCGATATGCATCAGCGCACTTAGATCCATGCCGGCACAAAAGTGCTTTCCGTTTCCTTTGATGACGATAACCCGCACTGCCGAGTTGCTACTCAATTCATCAAACACTTTATTCAATTCTGCCCATCCGTCAAAGTTCAAGCTGTTTGCTTTTTCTGGACGATTGATATGTACGTGGGCAATTTTATTTTCTATATTGACCTCAAAGGACGTATACGACATGCTATTATTTTTTTTACAATATAAGCGAATATCCGCTAATGCCAAAGCGAGGGTCCAATCATGTATTTTTGCAAGGCTTTTTATTGTTATGGGCGCTTGTATCTGGTCTTCCGTTTGTATTCGCAGGGCTGTGCGCCTATTCAGGTAGGGCGAGTAGTGTATTCACTCATCCGTTCATCCACTCCTAGCCCAACCTTCATCAGTTGCACAGCCCTACTCATATCACTTCACCCCAGAGCGCAGGGATGTTTGTTCAATATATTATTTGTAGTTCTAGCATAGAGACTAATACCATTTCTATTTGATGACTTCGTCTATGGCTATAGACTTAAGATCAAGCGCCGAAATCTGAAATGACTTCATTTATTACTGCAAACCGTTTTCATCTTTTAAATCCACCTTCAGAATGAATTATTTGCCCAGTAATCCACTCAGCATCTTCACTTACTAAGAAGCCAATTAGTTTCGCAGTATCTTTTGGTGTTCCAATTCTATTCATTGGAAATTGATTTAAAATTTCTTTTTTCATTTTCTCATCCATCCATCCAGTATCATTGGGGCCAGGATTCACAGCATTAATTGTAATCCCTTTTGATGCAATCTCTTGAGACAAAGTAATAGTCAATGTTTCAATTGCACCTTTTGTAATCGCATAGGCTATTTCATTCGGCATTTGGCCAAGCGATTGTCCAGACGTCAAATTTATAATTCTCCCATTTTTATTAAAATCAAATTGTTTAATAAATTCAAGGGTCAATAAAGTTGTCGCTTTTAGATTGACTTGGTAATGCTTATCCAATTCTTTAGCTGTTAAATTGTCAATATTAGTTTGAGTACTATAAGTTGCATTATTTATTAAGACTATTGGCTTAGCCATTTTATCCTTCATTGAATGAAATATTTTCTCTACGGAGCTCTCAATAGAAAGGTCTAACTCTAACTTTTCACATTTCACTCCAAAACTTATAATTTCCTGCTGAATCAAGTCTGGTTCATTTTCATTCACCTTCCATGGCATTTGATTATCATATTCAGTCCAGTATGTAAAAAATATATCAAACCCGTTTTTTGCCAATTCACAGCAAATAGCACGTCCAATTCCTTTTAGCCGACTTACTCCTGTTACTA
>CALJVI010000279.1 GCA_937974575.1 uncultured Saprospiraceae bacterium
GTAGGAACATCCATATTTTTTGGAATTGATTCGCCAAAAAATGAGATAAATCCACTCATAGACCCTGCACTCATTCGTCCATTTTTGGATTTACGAAAAGATGAAAAAAGAAAGTTTGCATTCGGAAGTCCGTCTTGATGATCAAAGGTAGACAAGGTGCCTTTCAAATGATTATACTGGTACACTTTAGTAGCACTCACTGCCCATACATCTCCTGACTCACTCACTGCGATACCGAGTACTCTATTGTCTATTCCTTTAAGATGCTCCGCATAATCCACAAAAGTATTGGTTTCTATATGGAGACTTGTCAAGCCGCCATCGGTAGCGAGCCACAATAAATCTTGGCAAAAATCGATATCGTATATCATTTTGCTTTTCAATTTATTATCTGGATTATCACCAAACGAATTGATATAAGTAAATTTATCTTTTCCATTCGCTTGTGTGAGTTTCAACAAACCTCCACCTATAATACTAAACCAGTAATGACCATGATCATCTTCAACCATACTAGAAATCACATCAAGTTTGAGGTTGTGCGGATCGTAAGTCCTACTACAATATACTTTTAAAGTATTCTGTTTTGGATCGATAGCGGCCAGGCCAAACTCACCACATAACCAGATATGACCTTTTGAATCCTCAAACAACTTTAGAATCAGCAAGCTCTTTAGAAATTCTTTGTTTTCAAGTGCATCACTATAGATTTCAAACTTAGAAGAATTAGTTCTTTTTATAAGTATCTTATCTTGGACACATACCCATAAATTGCTATTGCTGTCTTCAAATAATTCTGTGGCCGAGGATAGTAGTTTATTAATTTTTTCGTCAGGATCAACATACAACTCCGCTTCACTTTGATTATGATTATACTTGAAGATTCCTTTTTGCGCACCGTGAGAAGCAATCGTCCAGAAGTATCCTAGTTTGCTATAAATCACTCTTTCAACCCTATTTTCTCCCTGATCAAATTTGTTATTTTCAAAGTGAGTAGTGAATCTATTTTTTTTAAGGTTTGCTTTCGAAATTCCGCCATAGGTTGAGACCCAAATATTGTCATCTTCATGTATATATATGGAATTAATATCATTGTAAATTAATGAGCCCTTATCTCTATTTGACTTTTCATAATTATGAAAAGTCAGGGTACTTTTTTCTTTGTTCAGTTGCTCCCAAGATTTGGAGTGATCCACACAAGAATAATCTAAAACTGACAAACCATTTGCAGTACCAATTAGCATTTGATTTGGTTTTGCAAATTCAATATCAAAAACGTGTTTATTAGAAAGGCCATTCTTGCTGCCCAGTTCTTCTTTATAGTTAATAAATTGTAGTCCCTCGACATACTCCTTTGCATGGCCCGGCCTATATGTTTTAGTTGCTTTTATTAAACTCACTCCTGAATCAAATAGTCCAACCCACATATTTCCTTTAAAGTCTTGAGCTATATCCCAGCACTTATTACTTCCAATAGAAGATTCAATTTCATCGTCATGTTTTGATGAATAAAAAGCAAATTCTCCTGGTGTTGGCTCTTCTACAAAAGTAAGTCCACCACCCCAGGTTCCAATCCATAGATGCTGGTCTTGGTCTTCAAAGACCTTAATTACAGCTTTGCTTGGTAATGAATTTGGCTTATCCTCATTAGGCAAATATCTTTTGAAAGTCCCTGTCTCTCTATCCATAAGATTAAGCCCATGTTCAGTACCCACCCACAGTCTATTTTTGCTATCTTCAAATATGCAAAGTATTTCGTCATTACTTATAGATGTAGGATCATTGATGTCATTCTTGAAGTGTGTGAAAACATTTTTTGATCTATCAAAGTAGTTTAAACCTCCACCCTTTGTACCTACCCAAAAGTTATCCTGATTATCTATAAATAGACATCTAATAAAATCATTGCTGATGCTATTTGGATTATCTGGACTGTGCTTAAAGTGTACTACATTAAAACCGTCAAATTTATTTAAGCCTCTAGAAGTAGCTATCCATACAAACCCGCTCTTATCCTGAACAATTTGCTCTACTAAGTTGGATGACAGGCCTTGCTCTGTGGTAATACCATGGAAGCTAAGTTTATCATCTATGCAGTATCCTTGAAAACTAAAAAATGAAATTAGAATGAAAAGTAGATACCTGACACACATGAACATCTCATACCTTTTAGACTTTAGTATGGCATTTGAATTGGCAGATAATATAAATAGCTTGGTAGTAAGTACACTCCATATTGCATCTAAATCGACAAAGTCTCTTTGAAGCTTAGTGCAGGCATTATAAACAGAAATGGGACTGAAGTTACTGAACAATGATATGATTTCTTTTTGGCTTACGAAGTGGTTTACCTATTCAGTCCAAAATCGTGGAATCCTAAGATCATTATTTTTAAAAACGATACTAATTGTGACAGCTAAACTATACCATTATAAGGATGCAAGTCATACAAGTCAAACCGTCGCGTGGCGAATAGCCTAAGCTCGACAAGCCGGAGGCGCGTAGAAGCAAGGGATAGAAGTGACATGGCGACTTTTTCGTCGACATATAACGGATAGCCCGACACCTCCCCTTAGGGATGGTGATGCTCCCAAATAATGTTGTCTAAAATATAGATGATGACGCTTGGACTGCCTGTCCGATAGCGGTATGAAATATTGCGCCTCGATGATCTAGATTGGGTATGCTGAGCAGCTTGGAATCAGGATGGAGGTCATGAAGTCGTACGGAAGAATCAACAGGAATGACCTGATCCTGCTGCCCATGGATCAATGTAATAGGGCAAGTCACCTTGGCCAAATGAAGATCTGAACGAAAAGGATACTTCAATAAAAAGTCTGGCGTGAAAGGTAAATAACGATTTTTCATATCCACTAAGCTTACGTAAGGGGCGACCATAATGAGTGAGGAAACTTGGTTGTTGGCAGCTAAATAGGATGCCATACCCGTGCCCATGCTGTAACCAATCACAACTATATCTTCATAGGACTGATGAAGAAAATCATAGCATGCCTGTACATCAGCATACATTTGCGCTTCATTGATAAGCTTACCTTCACTCTTGCCATAGCTGCGATAGTCGGGAATGAAAATATCATAGCCTTGATTCCTGAAAGAACGGGTCTGATAAAGACAGCGATGTACATTGCCCTTATTGCCATGTAGGTATAAAATAACGCCTTTGGATGCTGGTGATTTGACGTGGGCAGCATGCAAGCGGATGTCATCGTCTACTGGAATCCAGACTTCTTGTGCATTGGGTGGTCTAAAATCCTCTGGAAGTGGATGAGGGTAAAAAAGTAATTTTTCTTGACCGAAGTACAAGGCCCCGCAGAAGGCTAGGTATACTGCAACAAGGAAATAAATCAAATATTTGAACCACCTCATGAATGACTTGGGCATTGAGATTATAAAATCATCAAATTAAGTAAATATTTAAGGTGTATGTGCTTATATGTTCAATTATATGGATTATCAGAGCAGAAATTTTGCATAAATAAGATATTGGACTATATTTCAGTTTGGATTTTTGAATATCAAAGACAAACTACTACATGAGAAAGCAACTACTCCTACTATTTGGTCTAATAGTATCCCCTATCCTCATTTTTGCGCAAGAAGCAAAGGGTATAGATGAGCGCATCAATGATGCATTTCAGCCCATTTCGAGTTTTTTTTCCAATCTTATATTTTTTCAGGTAGCTGGCGTTCCTTTCGTACTGATCCTACTAGTATGTAGTGCTATCTTTTTTACGCTATACTTTGGGTTTATCAATATCACCAAATTTGGAACTGCAATAAACGTAGTGCGTGGTAAATATGACGACATAGAAAATCATGATGGCGCTTTTGCGGAGGCTGCAATAGATGGCGATATTAGAGATACCATCAGAGATGAGAGTGTAGACGGTGAGGTTACTCACTTTCAAGCATTGGCGACTGCTGTATCTGGTACAGTAGGAAATGGAAATATCGCAGGTGTTGCCTTGGCGATTGCTCTGGGTGGACCGGGTGCGACCTTTTGGATGATCATATGTGGTCTCTTGGGTATGTCGCTAAAATTTGTAGAATGTACGCTAGGCGTAAAATATAGAGACATAGGAGCAGATGGTACTGTATACGGTGGTCCCATGTACTACTTGTCAAAAGGATTGAAGGAAAAAGGATTTACTGTGCTTGGAAAAGTAGCGGCCGTCTTTTTTGCTATTTTCTGTATTGGTGGTTCATTTGGTGGAGGAAATGCCGCGCAGTCCAATCAAGCAACTATAGTACTGAAGGATCTACTAGGACTGGAAAGTGCTGGTGCTGGTGCCATGATAGGTTTGGTACTTGCTGTATTGGTTGGTATCATCATCATAGGTGGTATAAAGCGAATAGCTTCAGTAACGGAAAAGGTAGTTCCTTTCATGGCTGGTTTGTACTTGATCGCTTGTTTGTATATTATCATAAGCAACATCACATTGGTTGATGATGCTATTATGGCCATATTCACGGATGCATTTTCACCTAAAGCAGCTGGTGTCGGTGGCGTCATAGGAGTGCTGTTGGTAGGATTTAAGCGTGCAGCATTTTCAAATGAGGCTGGTGCAGGATCTGCGTCTATTGCTCACTCGGCAGTAAAGACCAACTACCCTGCCTCTGAAGGTCTTGTAGCACTTTTGGAGCCGTTCATAGATACGGTAGTGATATGTACTATGACTGCCTTGGTCATCATAATATTTAATACTTCTGGTACTTTCGAATACGGTGGCGTAGGAGGAGCTGTGATGATCGACGGAGTATCCTATGAGGGAGCGGGTATTACGGCTCAAGCTTTTGCAAACTACATCCCATACTCTAATGTATTCTTAACGATTGCAGTGGTATTGTTTGCAGTGTCAACTATGATCTCATGGTCATACTATGGTATCCAATCTTGGAAGTTCTTGTTTGGTAAAAGTCAATTGGCGGATATCACTTACAAATTGATTTTCTGCTTGTTCATCATTATTGGAGCAGCGGCGAATATGAGTTCTATCTGGGATTTTTCTGATGCTATGATATTTGCCATGATCTTCCCTAATATGATAGGATTATTCTTCTTATTCCCTCAGGTGAAAGAGGAACTCAACCGATACTTATCAGCTATCAAAGGCGCATAATTTCATAAAAAACAAACAAAAGGCAGTCTCTTGGACTGCCTTTTTTTCTTGCTCATGCACAAAGTCGTTTTACATACAGGGACTAATATAGAGAACAGATTTGCACATCTGCAAAAGGCTAATTTCAACTTGGAGCAGATAGTCGGTCCGATCATAAAGGAATCACATATCTATGAAACGGCTGCTTGGGGAAACGAGAAGCAGAACGACTTTTTAAATCAAGCACTCCTTTTAGAAACGGAGTACTCGGCTCGAAGAATAATGCATGAGATTCTCTCCTTGGAATACAAAATGGGTAGAAATAGAGGCATCAAATGGCAACCAAGAGTGATTGACATCGACATTATATTTTTTGATAATGATGTCATTGAAAAAAAGTCGCTTACGGTACCTCATGAGCATATGCATAACCGTAGATTTGTTTTAAAACCATTGATGGATATCATACCTGAGTTTGAACATCCCATCATGAAAAAATCCATTTCTCAATTGCTGGAGGATTGCCCCGACCCACTGGCAGTCCATGTGTGGAAAAAAACTCCTTCTCTGCTCAAGAAAATACTTTGAAACTAGTTTAGGTATGGTGAATTTCTGTTAAGTTTGCCTCTTATATTAGGCCATCTATAACAGTCGTATTTTATGAGCAAGTTTCCTTACCGTTTTATCACTATTGAAGGAAATATCGGTACGGGTAAGACTACGGTATGCAAACTGTTGGCTGAAGAGCACAACCTCAAATTGGTGCTAGAATCCTTTGCTGACAATCCTTTCCTTCCGTTTTTTTATGAAAATGCCGAACGATACGCCTTTCCTGTAGAGTTGTTCTTTATGACTGAGCGTCATAAGCAATTGCAGGAAAATGTACTGCAACCTGATTTGTTTCAAGCCACTATCTTAGCAGATTACTTCTTTCTAAAAACAGTTTTGTTTGCTAAAAATAATCTCAATGACAATGAATTTAGATTGTTCAATCGACTATTCAAAATCATGAATGACACGTTCCCAAAACCTGACTTATTGATCTATATGCATCGTCCAGTAGATGTGTTGCTGAAAAACATAAAAGCAAGAAACAGAGATTACGAGCAAAGCATCAACTCGAAGTATCTGATGAGTTTGCAAAATGCATACTTTGACTACTTCAAAGTCGAGCAAGATATACCGGTTTTGCTACTTGCTATGGAGGACATCAACTTTACCAAAGGCAGCCCCCAATACGCAAAGCTGATCGAGCTCATGAGCACCCAACATACGCCAGGTGTACACTATATTAAGTTTGACGCATAGCTTTCCAGCATAGGTATACTACCAAGGTTTCATCCTCATTACTAATCCCAAATCTGTTGAGTAAAAGATGTATATGATCGCACACCACTTCCCAAGTTTTTGGATTTTGTAGTGTATTATTTTTATACATGTAGGACTTATCCCGATAATCGGTTTCCGCTATTAAGTCTGTAGATTGGATTTCTTTAGCAAATTCTAGGCAGGCGATTTTCCACTTTGCAAACATAGTGGACAGTTCTATGTTTTGAGGTAAAGAAGCCAGCAGCGTGTGCAAAGATGCGACTTCTTCAAGATAATTACTTTCATAAAATTTAGTGAGTTCATGGTAATTTTCATGCTCATTGAAATACATCCAATGACCCATGTACAAAGTCGAAAGTTGGTCTACTTGCTTCTCAGAAAAAGCACTAAATAAATAAGAAATAGCAATCACTGCATACGGCAATCTTGTCTCGTAGTTATCTATCTGGTCTGCATCTTGTAGCAATCGAACGACAATATCACTAGCCCTATAAAACATCTCTGTATGCACACTCATGTCCTTGACATTTCCGAAGCGTGCTTCTTCTAAAAGATAATTTTGCTTATAAATTTTGATTTTTTGATCTGACTGCATTTGCTTGAGCAAGAGTTCATAGATAGACTTTTTTTGCAGTTCAAATACACTTTCTTCTATTCGTAATCGAAGTATTTTGTGGCTATCATTGGTAAAAAAATGAGCAGTATCGGCTGGGAGCAAACGTACTATGGGCAGTGCTACTTGGTCCAACATCATTAGCCAATCGCGATTCATCGGTATGACCAATTCTATATAATCCTTCATGCGCTTATTCATCTTTGATTAGGTCTGGTCTTCTTTGCTCGGTGCGCTCCAGCGCTTTTGCCTCCTGCCAATCTTTGATCGCTGCACTGTTGCCAGAGAGCAGTATTTCAGGCACTTTCCAGCCCTTATATTCCGAGGGTCTTGTGTACACTGGAGGGGCCAATAAGCCATCCTGAAAGGAATCAAAGAGTGCAGATGTCTCATTGTTTAGCACACCTGGCAAAAGCCTACCAATGGCGTCTACGACTACTGCTGCCGCCAATTCACCTCCTGAGAGAACAAAATCTCCAATAGATATTTCCATAGTGATCATATGCTCTCGGATGCGTTCATCTATACCCTTATAATGACCACATAGTATAATCAGATTTTTATATAGGGACAGACGATTGGCTAAGGGCTGATCAAATACTTTACCATCCGGCGTCATGTAGATGACTTCATCATAAGTCCGATCTGCTTTCAGAGCATCAATACATTTTTCTATGGGTTCTATTTGCAAGACCATTCCAGCGTCCATACCAAATGCATAGTCATCGATTTGCTTATGTTTACCTTTGCCATAATCTCTCAGATCATGCAGCACCACTTCAAACAAGCCTTTATCCTGTGCACGCTTGATGATAGAGTGTGAAAATGGACCTTCCAACAGAGAGGGTTGAGCTGTGATGATATCTATGCGCATAGTACGTTATCTAGCCACATAGTTAAGCAATTTTAAGCAGAGCATAAAAAGAACTGAAGTAATTTAATGATTTGTATTTGGGGCCTGCCTATCGGCCGTTACGTTCCAGGGCTCGTTATTCACTCGGCCCCAGTCCCACCTGCACCACGCTCTGCCCTACTGGGTCTTCGGCTTACAGCCTCACCCTTGCACATCACTAGGCCAAAAAAAGAGAATCTTAGTCAGAAAATTATATTATAATGGATAGTTTGATGGCTAGTATGCAAGCTTCTCAAAACGAATACTTAGCTTCTGTTTACCATTTGTGAATCGCACAAAGTATAAGCCAGAGGGTAATGCCGATATACCTATTTGAGCTCTAGTTTCAAACTCTCCTACCTGCATCTGCTGACCGCTTATATGAAGTACTTCATAAGACAAGAGCTCATTTCCACTGTAACTAAGGTTGATAAAGTCAGAGGCTGGATTAGGGTAAAGTCCCACTTCGGTAACAACTAATGCATCGAGAGAAGTAGCCAAATTACCCCTTCTAAGGATAGTACCATTCATACCTACTGCGAAACCATAATCCTCAGAGATCATCTCACTGTCAAATAGTGGATCCGAAACTGTAGAATCTTCCTGAAACCAAGATTCTCCAGCATCTTCTGTTCTCAAGATGACACTGCGATCGGGAAAGCCACCAATCGCTTGTCCAAAGTCTTCATTTGCAAAGGTGACATCATACATCCTAGCTCCTGTATTGGGCATGACATTAAACCAATTTTCGCCCTCATCTTCTGTTTTCATAATTCTCCTACCACCGATATTCACGACATAACCATCTGTAAGATTGGTAAAGAAAACAGAACTGTATTCCTCATATCCAAAAGTATTTATTGACTCAAATGTAAAGCCTCCATTTGAGGTTTTGAGGATAGCGTCTTGATTCCCTAGACCTACAAAGTACCCAATCTCTTCATCTACAAAATGTAGGGCTACCTTTCCCGCAACACCGACTGGTAATCGTTCCCAATCGGCACCACCGTTAATGGTTTTAAAAACTTGTCCACCCTCTCCTGCTATATACCCAAGATCACGGTTCAAAAAAAAGCACTCATGGGTGACTGCACCTCCTTCTTTGACTATTGACCATGTCAAACCTGCATCCATGCTTTTTAAAACAATACCTAATGCACCCGTCACATAGATCACTTCTGGATCTGCATATTGTACTCCGAGCAAATCGAGATCAGTGCCACTATCCCTTGGTATCCATGTATCCCCTCCGTCTAGTGTATGGAGGATGGTACCATCATAGCCCACGACAATTCCAGTAGAGGGATTTATAAAATCCACACCTCGCAACCACAAATCTGTACCTGAATCCAGCTTAAGCCATTGGGCAATAGCCGAAGAAGATACCGACATCAAAAAAATAAGTAGAATTAAAACTTGAAGAAATTTATTTTGCATAACGAGTGCCTTTTAATACTTACCTTTACAACGTTTGATAAACAAGATTGTACTTTAAAATATGACAAAAATAGCATCGCTTTTTGGACTTATATTCATCCTAATGACACTCAACTCATGTAGATATGGATTCAAAGGTACGAGTATCGACCCTTCAGTCAATACGTTTTATGTAGAAGTATTTGGAGTTGATGCAAGGAATGCACCAGCCATCATAGGTCAAGACTTCACAAATCTACTAGTGGAAAAGATAAGGAGAGAATCCAGACTTGACCCTGTAGATATTGATCCAGATATAGAGTTCAATGGAAAAATAACGAGATACGAGGTAAGTTATGAGGCACCACAGCCTGGCGAAACTGCTGCTTTCAACCGGCTAAACATGACCATATCCGTCAACTATGTAGACAATAAAAAGGAAGATGCTGCATGGAAAAACAATTTCTCTTACTTCTTTGATTTTCCAAATGATCAGAATCTGATAGACATACAGGATGAAGCGGTGGAAGCCATCTATGAGCAGCTTGTAGAGGACGTATTTAATAAGGCATTCACCAATTGGTAGCTCGTCCCATTTTTTTGTACTTTTGATTAGGATAAATTCAATGCAAGACAAGAAAAATCAGCACATATTGTTTTCTAAGACTATATCGGTCAAGCAGCACGAGCGTTTGAGCAAACTGCTAAAGAAGTACCCATATTCTCTAAATCTACAGTATAAAGCTGTAGAAACAGCTATTCTGTTGGATGAAACAGTGGATAAGTTGGAGTACAAGAGACTCAGTACTTATGCCATTGATAAGCCATTTCTTAAAATGAAGTTTAAGAATATCCATAGGCAAAGTGGTGATCCCATTCAAGACATTGAGACCTCACCAAACATAGAGAAAACAGAAGAACCTGCCGAGAATACCATAGTAGATCCCATAAAAAAGCCAATTTCTATAGAGAAGCCCGATACTGAAGCCAACCTTATAATTGACAATCCCGTTAAACAGGATGTAAATGAGCAAAACATTATGATGGCACCAAAAAAGGATGAGCAAGAGCGTGCAGATCAAGCTCCAGAATCCCTCCAATTTATTGAATGGTTGGAAGGATTAAACAAATCTAAAAGGATATCAGAGGAAAAAGAAAAAGAGGACTTAGCGTATGACGATACCCAGTTAAAAAAGAAAAAGGGTAAAAAGAAAAAGAAGAAAAAGAAGAAGGCACAAGATAAATATGCTAAATATATAGAGTTTGGTACCAAACAAGATGAAATAATCTCGGAAACTTTGGCTGAATTAATGGCCAAACAAGGGTATACAGACAAAGCAATTGAAATGTATAATAGACTTAGCTTGCTTTTCCCAGATAAAAACACTTATTTTGCACGGAAAATCGAGGATTTAAGAAAATAAGAATTTACTAATATGTTTAAAGAAACAAAAGATTTTATCATTCTAGCAGCAATTATAGGACTAGGAATTTTACTATACATTATCAATGTATTGACATTGAATGTAATCGTTCTAGGTCTTGTGAGTGTTTTACTCATCGTTGTAGTCTTGGTACAAAACCCAAAAGGTGGTGGATTGGATTCAACATTTGGTGGTGCCGCCAGTAATCAGATGTTTGGAGCAGCTCAATCTACAGATTTTATTGAGCGTGTAACATGGCATCTCATTATTGCCTTATTTCTACTTTGTGTAATAACGACGATCATGCCTAGCTTTGGTAGCTCATCAATATTAAACGAATTGGGCTAAATAGAAATATTTATTCCACTAAAAAGCCTGTCAGTTATATACTGACAGGCTTTTTTTATTGCCATTATGACAATAAAAACTCTGTCAAAAGGATATCTTTGCGCTCTATTAAGAAAAATTGTCATGTATTGTGGCATGGCACACTTAATGATACTCTTGTAGCAACAAACATTTTTTAAAACAATTAATTTAAAATCCAATACTTATGATGAAACCAGTTAACGACAGAGTGGTAATCAAACCTGCGAAAGCTGAAGAAAAAACTAAGGGTGGGATCATCATTCCTGACACTGCAAAGGAAAAGCCGCAGAGAGGCAAAGTAATCGCAGTAGGTCCAGGAAAAGATGGCAACAAGCCTACAGTTAAGAAAGGCGATGTAGTTCTTTACGGAAAGTATGCAGGTCAGGAATTACATTATGAAGGTGCAGATTATCTTATCATGAAAGAAGACGACATTCTTGTTGTCATCGGTTAATCGCTCTGCTTAAATATTAAGTGGACATTCTTCAACTAGAGTCATACTCTACATTTTAAAACATTAAAAAAAACTATTAAACATGGCAAAGGAAATTTCCTTTAACACTGATGCAAGAGATAAACTAAAAGCAGGAGTTGACGCATTGGCTAATGCAGTAAAAGTTACTCTTGGACCAAAAGGTAGAAACGTAGTAATACAAAAGAGCTTTGGTGCACCGACTATTACAAAAGATGGTGTGACAGTAGCAAAAGAAATAGAGCTTGAAGATCCTGTAGAAAATATGGGTGCTCAAATGGTTAAGGAAGTAGCGAGCAAAACTGCTGATTTAGCAGGTGATGGTACTACCACAGCAACAGTTCTTGCTCAAGCAATGGTAAGAGTAGGACTTAAAAACGTTACCGCTGGTGCGAATCCAATGGACTTGAAGAGAGGTATCGATCAAGCTACTAAAGTAGTGATCGCTAACTTGAAAAAGCAAAGTGAAGTAATCGGTAAAGACTTCAAAAAAATACAGCAAGTAGGTACTGTTTCTGCTAACAATGACATCGAAATCGGAAAATTGATTGCAGATGCTATGCAAAGAGTTTCTACAGATGGTGTGATCACTGTTGAGGAAGCAAAAGGAACAGACACTTATGTCGATGAGGTACTCGGAATGCAGTTTGATAGAGGATATCTTTCTCCATATTTCGTTACCAATGCAGAGAATATGACTGCAGAATATGAAAACCCATACATCTTAATTCACGACAAGAAGATCAGCAATATGCAAGATATTCTTCCTGTTCTTGAAGCAGTGATGGGAGCTGGTAGACCATTGCTTATCATTGCTGAAGACATTGAGTCTCAAGCTTTAGGAGTATTGGTTGTAAACAGATTGAGAGCGCAATTGAAAGTAATCGCAGTGAAAGCTCCTGGATTTGGAGATAGAAGAAAAGCGATGCTTGAAGATCTAGCAATCCTTACAGGAGGTACAGTAATATCTGAAGAGCAAGGTTTCAAATTGGAAAATACTACGCTTGAGCACCTTGGCCAAACTGAAAAGATTGTTGTAGATAAAGACAATACTACTATCGTAAACGGTAAAGGAAAGAAGAAGGCAATCACGGCTAGAATCAATCAGATTAAAGCACAGATCGAAACAACTACTTCTGACTACGATAAAGAAAAACTACAGGAAAGACTAGCTAAGTTGGCTGGTGGAGTTGCAGTACTATATGTGGGTGCAGCTACCGAAGTAGAAATGAAAGAGAAAAAAGACAGAGTTGATGATGCATTGCACGCAACACGTGCTGCTGTTCAGGAAGGAATCGTTCCTGGAGGTGGAGTTGCACTAGTAAGAGCTATCAGCGCCCTTAAAAACACTAAGGGAGAGAATGAAGACCAGGATATCGGAATTCAGATCGTAAGAAAAGCTCTTGAAGCTCCTATCAGAACGATTGCTGAAAATGCAGGTGTTGAAGGATCTGTTATTTTCCAAGCAGTTCTTAAAGAGAAAGGTGCGAGAGGTTACAATGCTAAGGACGACAAGATGGAAGACCTTAAAAAAGCAGGTGTAATTGATCCAACTAAGGTGACTAGAATTGCGCTAGAAAACGCAGCTTCTATTGCTGGTATGATCTTAACTACAGAATGTGTAATTAATGACAAGCCATCAAATGACGGACCAGCAGGTATGCCTCCAGGTATGGGCGGCGGAATGCCAGGTATGATGTAGTCCTAATTTTGCTTTGCAAAAAAATAAAAGGCCACATGCTCTTCTGAGCTTGTGGCCTTTTTTTTGACTGCCTCTGAATTTATTAGTCGGAAGACTTATTAAGTCTTTCTAACAGCTCCTCTTTTAAATTTTGAGATACTGGAATAGATACATTATTTTGCATGAGCACTTCTCCCCCATTGGATCTAGAGAACGAATCTATCAAGTTCAGATTGATAATATAGGATCTATTTATTCGCATAAAAGCAAAAGTCTCTAGAATAGATTCATAGTTTTTAAGATTCTTTGACACCAATACTTTCTTATTTCCTTTGAGATAAAAGTTTGTGTAGTTTCTATCTGCCTCGCAATAGATAATGTCCTCTACTCTAACATACACAAAACCATTTCCACTGGGAAGGGGAAGCTTTCTGAAGTTGGAATCAATGATACTTCTGAGTACATTAATATTATTGCTAAGACTTTTATTGACAATTCGCTCTTCTGCTTTTTCTACTGCTACTTTGAGCTCCTTTATTGCTATTGGCTTCAAAAGATAATCTACAGCAGAAAGCTTTAACGCCATCAGTGAATAGTTGCTATATGCCGTGGTAAATACAACTTCAAAAGAAGGTTTCGGAAAATATTCAAACAATTTGAATCCATCTTCTTGAGGAAGGTGAATGTCCAAAAATACTAGGTCTGGCTTCTTAGATTGTATGATTGTTTTTGCCTCTTGTATCGTACTTGCTTCATCCAAAACAACTACATTTGGACAGTACTCTTTTATCATTTTCTTCAATGAAGATCTGGCTCTGGCTTCATCCTCTACAATTATTGCTGTTAGATCCATTTGTTTAAGTGTTCTTTAAAGGCATGATTCACATCAATCTATATATTGACACTAATCGATTTTATATAAAAATAACAGCGTAAACTTAGTAAATTCTTCTACTTCTAGCTCAAACTATGTCTAAAACTTAATGCGCTTTGCCAAACATCAGCCAAAGGAATGATAGAATGTAGGATCACTATTATAAAAAAAATCAGGTGAAGGTCCTTCAGATTATGAATTAGAGCCAAATTTCGACTTTAGTACCTGCCGGCTCATTACTATCTTTAAAAAGATCGGTAAACTTTATGTATTTGTCTACCTCGACAATATCTATACCGTGAAATATGGCAATTCGTTCCTTCACGATTTTTAATCCAGAAGTAGATCTTTTACTGTGAGCTTGCACAGATTTCGCTTGAATCTCTTTGGATCTTTGTCTGCCTACCCCACTGTCTACGATGGTAAACTTTACATCCGATTTTTCAGACTCATCAACTTCAATAGTCAATGTCGACTTTGTCAGCCTATGATGTAAGCCATGCTGGAAGGCGTTTTCGATTATTGGTTGAATTAATAGAGGCGGAAGGTAAATTTCAAATTCTCTTGACTTGATGCTTTTGGCCACCTCAAAATCAATTGATATTTTGTCTTCAAATCTCATTTTTTCCAATGCTAAATAATGATCTATAAACTCCAATACATTGGAAAGAGAAACTAATTTCTTTGCTGAATTCTCAAATATAAAACTAATCATACGAGAAAAATCAGACAAACTACTTATAGCTTTCTCCTTGCTTCCAGATAATAAGAAATCTTGAATTCCATTAAGCGTATTGAAGACAAAATGAGGATTCATCTGAGATTGCAAAGCCTGCATTTTGATTTGCTCTATTCTTTTCTGAAAACGTTGTTCTTTTCTTTCAGCTGCTAAAAGTCTTGATTGCCTAGTCTTGAGCACAAAGACAATCAAAGCAATTAGGCACAGAAAGCCAATACATTGCACCCACCATTTTTTCCACCAAAGTTGATTAATTGTGAAGTACACAGAGGATACATTCTCGCTTTTAACTTGATTGGAGGAGACTGCAAATGTTTCAAAAATAAATTCTCCATGTGGTAAACCGTAAAATGAGATAGAACGATTACTAGTCGAATGCCAAGTAGAATCTAGACCCAGTAATCTATACTGATAGGTCTCCTTGCCTCGTGAAGCGTAAGAAAATCCGCAGTAGCCAATTTCTATATCATTTTGGCGGTATGACAAGTTCAAATTTTGATCATAGTCTACAGCAACACCATTGATTAAGATTTCACTGATGAGATTGGAGGGAGTCTGCTTGCTGTTTACAAAGCTAGATCGAGGAACTACAGAAAGCCCCTTATGAGTGCCTATCCAAATATCGCTGTCTGTTGTAAAAACAGAGGTAATATCGTTGGATATCAGCCCCGATGAGATATCCATATGAGCAACAATCCCTTGCCCAATCACGAGTTTGTCTACGCCTTTATTCGTTCCTATCCATAAGGTGTCCTGGTCCGTAGTAATGGCTCTACAAGTGTTGCTTGATAAACCATTCTCCAAACTAAATGCTTCTTGTACTTGACCTTCATTAATTCTGATCAATCCAAGATTATTTAAACTAGCCCATATAGATCCGTCCTGTGATATAACTATATTGGATGCATTAAAGTCATTCTGTAGTCCTTCTGAAATAAATTTTTCGACTACATTATCCTTGTACCTATAAAGGCCATCAATAGATCCAATCCAGAGCGTACCGCCCTTATCTACGGCTAGACCATAAGTTCTCTTGTTGTGTATCCAATTTAGACTTTGTTTATCAAAACTCTTATTTTTGCTATATTTCGTGACTCCAAATGCGTTTGCAATAAAAATATCATCATTATGCCCAGTGATCTTTTTTAAGGCTCGAGTCTCCATGCTATCAAATTTTGACGCTTCAGGTAGGATCCGTGAATCATTATTATAAGCTACAACCTTATTGCCTAAGCCAAAGTATTTGGACTTAGCATCAAGATAAATCGATCTCAAAGCGAATGTAATATCTAAGGATTTGCGTTGTAATACTTTTGCTTCCTTTGAAAATATAGTAAGACCACCAGACTCTTGTGCTACATAGACTTGGTCATTATCACCATCAATATCGTAAATATAGTTTTCCAATAAGGATCCATCTTCTTGATCAAAATACCTCAATTTGAAATTCGGTATAACGTAGACCCCTTGGTTATTAGTACCTATCCAGTAATTGCCTTCTCTGTCTTTTGCTATGGTGTTTATATAGACATTGCGCAAGAAATTAAATTTTTCAATCTCATCAGAGTCTTCCTTTTTTCGTAGCACATATCCATTTTTTTTGGAGACAAACTCTTCACCTGTTAGTCGAAAATAATTAAGAAGGGTATCACTTTCATAATTATTTTCGTGAATTAGATCACCCGAATCTATAGTGTATAAGCTTTTTCTGCCAGCAAATAAACTCGGATAAACATCGGGCGGAAACACATTTTTCAATCTTAGATCATCAATATTTTCCTTTACAAAACTTAAACTCAATTTTTCGTCTTTCAATTCAACGACTCCATATTTATGATCTCGGATAAAAAACAATAAATAATCGGCTGTAGGCGACTCTATGAGTGGACAAAAGATCTCCGTGGTATATAAATTAAAGTGTACTGAATCCCTAATTTCAAATCTACCATTCTCATTAGAGGTATGATAAGCGATGCAAAATTTACTACTCTTTATTTTTGTTGCAGTTAATATCCCTTTATCAACGTTCCAAAAGTTTGTGACGACTTTACCCGTATCGTTTCTATCAAATCTGTATAAACTATCATTTTCAAAATAAGAAAGCTCACCGGTGATATTTGAAAACCAGAGACGATTATTTATATCTCTATTCAATTTCAAAATCTCATTATCCTGAAAGCCTAGATCATCATATACCTTAAAATCTCTACCATCAAATCGGCACAAGCCCCCATTGGTAGCCATCCACATATAACCATCATCATCTTGTACTATATCATGAACGGTAAGTCCTGGTAGTCCATCTTGGTCTGTCAGGTGCCACCAGCCAGGGTTTTGAGCATAAACAGGCTCAGAACATAGGCATACTATGATATGCATACAGAAAAAATAATATATGTAACTCCTTGGTCTGCGGATCTTCATTATATATCTTATTGTCGATCAAGATAATGGCAAGATACAGTGAATCTAACGCAAAAAAAGACTTCTAAAAAAAGTACTCGTACATTTTAAAAGATCATTCATACTCTAAATATTGAAATTCGTACATATCACAAGAAACAGAGCTAGAAATAAAAGATCTTTGTTAGGAGTACTAATGTGTAGGTCCACCAAAAATATAAGCTATCAAAAACTAGCGACCACCTCACATTATGAAAACTAAATGATGGCGCCTACAAATGCTGTCTAACAATCGATCTGCATTATGAAATGAGATGGAAATAGAAATGGGTAAAGCATTCTGCTTTCCCATTTTTAGATTTAGGCTACCCTATTCCATAATTCTTCTTAGCGCTTCTCACCTGATCCTCTTCTTTAGTAGTAGGATACAAAGCATAGCTTGGAGCAACTATTGGTACTACTTTATTGACATGGATATGAATAATACTGACTATGGGAAAACGCTCTCCTGCCATAGCCATTAACTTTTGACATAGATGTTCAAACTGATCTTCGTTCCTCTCTACAATAGTCGCTACTCCCTTCACTTGATACCCTTTCTGAATTAGGATATCGATAAAGCTTAAAGCTACTTTATTGTTGTTTCTTATATTACGGACTGACCCTGGCGAAGCAATATGTGCTATAATAATTGACTCCTTATCCGAGTAGGTAAATATTTCTTTTGGTGTAACATTTGGCTGTCCATCTATATCAGTGGTGGCCAACCAACATAACACTGATTTATCAATGTACTTTATGACATCTTCATCAAGTATCATATTATCAATTTTTCAAGTTCTAAATTATAATCATATTGAAGATCTTCGTGCAATTTGGATACTGCTTTTTTGATCATGTCCATTTGTCGATAGTATAAATTATTCATAGCTAAATGACGTATGACCGAAGGTTTGAAGGTGCGCAACTCTTTGCAGAAATGTAATAAGAGTTCGATTTCTGTTTCTGTATTTTTCGAATAGCGAATAAACTTTTTGGTATTGGTCAGTACTTTTCGAATACCCTTTTTTATAAAATAATAGTTCTTTTTGTTGATTTGTGAGAACTGATCAGTGATTTCTTCTTTGACCGTGCTGATGTACAAGGTCTCGTTCTCTGCTTCAAAAAGTAAATAGGTAAGCAGCTCCTTATTCTCCTTCTTAAACTTTGCTAGTCGTAGACACAGTTCCATAAGTTTGGAAGGATCACAATGCTTTAGCTCGTCCTTTAGTTGCTTTACCGTTACTGCTTTCATAAAAATTCTATAATTAATAATAACATACAAAAACCTAAAAATACTAATTATCCTTTTGTGTGAGGGGTAGGAAGTAGCGACAGGTTTCCTGGCGAGTCCGTGCCTAGCTTTGTGGGGTGGCAAAGGACCGAGCTGGCTAGCGAGTACTGGATGGCCCGACTCAGGCGCAAACTACTGGACTGTCGTCTCAACCACTATCTATAAGGCGCCTGAGGCACACCCAAATAAGTACTTTTAAAGCTTAGCTCAGAGTATTGGCATTGCCATCTAAATTACTAATTTTGGGACATGAATAAAAAACCATTGATACTAGTAACCAATGACGATGGAATCACATCTGGTGGTATACGTTCCCTTATACATATTGCAAAGGAATTTGGAGAAGTCGTAGTCGTCGCTCCTGACTCTCCTCAGTCTGCAAAAGGACATGCTATCACCCTTGATAAACCACTGAGAATAAACGAAGTAGAGATATTTGATGGGGTCAAAGCTTTTGAATGCTCAGGAACGCCGGTGGACTGCGTAAAACTCGCAAAACACCATGTACTCAAAGGAAGAAAAGTGGATTTATGTGTGTCCGGTATCAACCATGGATCAAATGCATCCATCAATATACTCTACAGTGGAACCATGTCTGCTGCTATGGAAGCTAGCTTGGAGGGAATCGATGCAATTGGCTTTTCGCTTTTAGATTTTTCTCCTAAGGCGGATTTTAGTCAAAGTGAACCCTTTATCCGAAAAATCATCGAGGACCAGCTCAATGGCCCAAAAGGAACAGGAACCCTCATCAATGTCAACATACCAAAACTATCAACTGAGGAGATAAAAGGCATCAAGGTGTGTAGACAAGCGAGGGGCCGCTGGAAAGAAAATTATGTAGACGCAAAAGATCCGTTTGGACGAAAATATTTTTGGTTAGCTGGAGATTTTGTCAATGACGACACCTCCAAAGAAACAGATATATGGGCATTGGATAACGGATATATTTCTGTAGTGCCTTCGACTTTTGACCTTACTAAGTACGATGAGATTGACTGGTTTAAATCACTGGAAAAGATTACCGTATAGCTTCTTAACTAAGCATATAAAATCATTATGGATTACAAGGATCATTTAATTACAGGGATCATTTTGGGCATAGTCACACCAATCATTGGGTGGATTTTAGTCCCTTATATTTTTGATCTTATTGCTAATCTTGGAGGAAGAGGCGAGTTTGGAACTCCCACTTGGAGACCTCGTACCTTAGCATTGATCGGCCTATGCTGCAACCTTATTCCTTTTCAGGTGGCAAAGGTCAAGAGATATGATAAGACATTGCGTGGCATAACATTCCCGACTATCATATTTGTTGCTGCGTGGTTTTTATACTTCAAGAGTGAATTCTTAGGCAGTTCATACTAAGATGAAATATTACATTATAGCCGGAGAGGCATCGGGAGATCTACACGGAGCCAACTTAGTAAAAGCCATAAAAGAGCTCGATCCCCATGCTGAAATAAGGGCTTGGGGTGGAGATCTTATGCAAGATGCCGGTGCCCATATCGTCAAGCATTATCGAGATCTGGCTTTCATGGGATTCTGGGAAGTTGCTAAAAACATTCGCACCATTCGCAAGAATTTTGATTTGTGCAAGGCGGATATCAAATCCTATCATCCTGACACAGTCGTCTTTATCGACTATCCTGGCTTCAATCTAAGAATGGCCAAATGGGCTAAGGAAAACAGGTATCGTACGCAATACTACATCTCCCCTACTATTTGGGCATGGAATACAGGCAGAGTTCACAAGGTGAAAAAGTATGTAGATCAGATGTTTACAATCCTTCCTTTTGAGCACCCCTTTTATGAAAAGTATGACTACAAAGCACAGTTTGTAGGTCATCCGCTCTTGGACGCCATCGAAGCGGCGCACTTCCAGACTATCAAGACAAATAACAAAAAACCATGTATCGCACTCTTACCAGGGAGTCGAAAACAAGAGTTGGAAAAGATACTACCAGTCATGGCACAAATAGTGAAATCTGCACCTCAGCAGCATTTCCTACTGGCTGCGGTGCCATGGCAAGATTTGGATTACTACCAGTCCTTTTTTGATGATAAAATGGAGAATCTCCAAATAGAAGTAAATAAAACATACGATATCCTGTCTACTGCTGATGCTGCTATCGTGACGAGTGGTACTGCTGCGCTCGAAACGGCACTCTTCAGCTTGCCACAGGTCGTCATATATAAAACCAGCACACTGACCTATCGGATCGCTAAAAGCTTCGCCAAGGTCAAGTATATCAGTCTACCCAACTTAATCCTTGATGAACCACTAGTCAAAGAATTGATCCAAGGAGACTGCACTGCGGAACAAATAAGTCAAGAGGTCATGGCATTGCTTGACCCCGTTTATAGATCAAATATCATGAATGGATATACAAGACTCAAAACAAAACTTGGCGATACCGGGGCTAGCAAGAGAGTTGCTACTGCCATAGTGAAAGATCTAAAAGATCAAACTGCATAAAAAAAGAGCAGTCCTTTCAGGACTGCTCTTTTTGCACTTTATAACTTGGGTAGCCTATTTCTTAGCTACTGTTTTTTTAGCTGTTTTCTTTTTGGCGGTAGCCTTCTTCTTTTTAGGAGCAGCTTTCTTTTTCTTAATGAATGCACCTGGAATTTCTGCTTCTACCAAAGCCTTAACTTGCTCTATGGTATACTCTGCAGCCTCCTCTTTGCTGATACGCTTCCCATCCTCATTTCTTGGAAAGTTGATCTGCTTTTTCTTAAACTTGATAAGTGGGCCCCATCTACCGTTTTGGACAGAAAGCTCATCTTCATCCCATCTGTGAATATATCTATTTGCTTCCTTCTCTATCTTTGCTGCAATAAGTTCAAAAGCATCATCCTTTGAAAGATTTTCTGGATCATATCTTCTCGGAATATTGATAAACATTCCATTCCACTTAAGGAAAGGGCCAAATCTACCTTTGCCTTTGGTGTAATCTATTCCTTGGTACGTGCCTATCGGTGCATCAGCTGCACGCTTCTCTTTGATCAACTCTATAGCACGATCATAGCCTAGTTTATAAGGATCTTCTTCTCTTGGTATAGAAATAAAGCCTTCGTCAAACTTGACATATGGTCCAAAACGACCAATGGCGATAGTCACTTCCTTATCTTCAAAAGTACCTACTACCTTGGGCAGTTCGAACAACTTCAAAGCTTCGTCAAAGTTTATAGTTTCCAATGACTGCCCCTGTCGAAGGTTAGCATACTTAGGCTTTTCATCTTCAGCAAGCTCCTCAGCTATACCGATCTGAACCATCGGCTTACCAAATTTATTCACTCTTACCAATAAAGTATTTCCAGATTCTGGATCTTTACCTAACCTTCTTTCTCCACTTGCACGCTCTGCATTCGCAAGCGTATCTTCTACAAGATCATGAAATGGGTCATAGAATTCTTGCAACATTTTGTTCCACTGGCTACTGCCATCGGCAATACCATCAAACTTCTTTTCTATATCTGCTGTGAATCCATAGTCCATCACTTCCTTAAAGTGCTTCAATAGAAAATCACTTACAATCATCCCTATATCAGATGGATACAACCTGTTACTTGTAGCACCTGTAATCTCAGATTCTTGTTTCTTTACAATATTATTGTTGCTAAGCGTATATACATTATAGTGCCTTTCGTTTCCTTCTCTAGACTCCTTGACTACATATCCTCTAGCCTCTTCCATTATTTTAGAAATGGTAGGTGCATAAGTAGAAGGACGACCTATCCCCTCTTCTTCCAACTTCTTGACTAAGCCTGCCTCTGTAAATCGTGCTGGCGGTCTTGTGAATCTTTCTATCGCAGTGATATTATCAAGATCTAGATCTTGACCTACTTTCAACGGAGGGAGTATGCCTTGCGCCTGTCCACCTTCATCCTCGTCATCATCACTTGACTCCAAGTATACTTTCAAGAATCCATCAAACTTCAATACCTCACCAGTAGCACGTAATGTTGCATCTGGATTGGTAGAAACACCTATATTAACTGTTGTTTTTTCAAGCTCCGCATTTGCCATTTGGCAAGCTATAGTTCTCTTCCAGATCAATTCATATAGACGCTGTTGGTCTCTATCATTGGTCACAACCTTATTTTCTATATAGGAAGGACGGATAGCCTCGTGCGCCTCTTGCGCATTGGCTGACTTCTTATTTTTAAATTTTCTTTCTTCTGAATACTTCTCCCCAAAAGAAGATACAATTTCTGTTTTGATGAGACCCAAAGCGGTTTCACTCAGGTTTACAGAATCCGTTCTCATATAGGTAATAAAACCTTGCTCATATAATTTCTGAGCATTGATCATAGTACGCTTTACAGAAAACCCTAACTTTCTACTTGCTTCTTGCTGGAGTGTAGATGTTGTAAAAGGTGCAGAAGGTTTTCTCTTCAATGGTTTTATAACGATATCATTGATGGAAAACTTTCCATTCAAGCAGCTATTTAGAAAAGCTTCTGCTTCTTGCTCTTCGTCAAATCGCTTTGGCAATTCAGCTTTCAAATCTACCTTCTTGCCCTGTGCATTCTCTACATGAAAAATAGCATTGACTCTATAGAAAGGAGCAGCATTAAACTTTTGTATTTCTCTTTCTCTATCTACTACGAGTCTCACAGCAACAGATTGCACACGACCTGCAGACAGTTTATTCTTAACTTTTTTCCATAAGATTTCAGAGAGCTCAAAACCTACCAACCTATCTAGAATTCTTCTAGCTTGTTGAGCATCGACCAAATTAAGATCTACTTTACGCGGATTAGCCACTGCTTTTTTGATAGCAGGCTCTGTGATTTCGTGAAATACGATACGCTTCGTTTCCTTCACATCCAGACCTAGTACTTCGCAAAGGTGCCATGAGATAGCTTCTCCTTCGCGATCTTCATCCGTCGCTAACCAAACTGTATCCACTTTTTTAACCCAGTCTTGCAGATCTTTTACAACCTTTTCTTTATCAGGCGATACACGATAATTTGGTTCAAACTTATTATCTATATCAACCCCTTTTTTACCTTTTTCCAAATCACGAACGTGGCCATAACTTGACTTAACTTTAAAGTCCTTACCAAGGTACTTCTCTATAGTTTTTGCCTTAGCTGGTGACTCTACAATGAGCAAATTTGAGGGCATATCTTATACTGATTTAAATTATTTCTGAGATTATACTGTAGATAGATAATAACTACATACAGAATCATTTTGTTTCAAGCTCCTTGAATTCAGGGCTGCAAAGCTATGAAATTTAATAACTTACTTCCTAGCGAGTTGAAAAGATTTTATAATTTGCTCAAAATCAGCAGCTTTGAGCGACGCTCCTCCTACTAAGCCGCCATCAATGTCTTTTTTTGCAAACAATTCCTTGGCATTAGCCGGCTTTACACTACCTCCATATAATATAGATGTCGCTTCAGCAATCTCCGTCCCAAACCCATCTGAAATTAATTTTCTGATATGTGCGTGCATCTCTTGTGCCTGTTCAGGCGAAGCTGTCACACCAGTACCAATCGCCCATATTGGTTCATAAGCAATTACTATATTCTTCCAATCTTCGTTCTTCAAATCAAAAAGACTATTCTTTATCTGCCCGCCAACATAATCAAAGTGCGCTGCTGCTTCTCTAGTAGTCAAGGTTTCGCCACAGCAAAATATCACTCTAAATCCAGCCGCCAAAGCTACCTTTACCTTTTCGGATAAGAGGGCATCAGACTCTTTCTGATATTCTCTTCGTTCGGAATGTCCAAGTATGACCGTCTTCACTCCTATAGAGTCCAACATTCCAGTTGACACTTCACCTGTATAAGCTCCTTTTTCCTTCTCATGACAATTTTGTGCAGCAACACTTACACTGTTGGCAGTACCCACTATTTCATTTATTTGTGCAAGATATGGATGAGGGACACCCAGTATGACATCAGTACCAGCAGGTACATCTACCTTCGACAAGTCTGTAGCCAGTGCCTTTGCATCACTATAGCTCAAGTTCATTTTCCAATTTCCGGCTGCAATATTCTTTCTCATATTTTTTTATTTATCGTTGATGTAATAAATTCAATTGACATTTGTAAGTTCAAAAATCCAATATTTTTTACTTTATCTCTTATATTTTGAGACTTTATTTTTTTAGTATGGGTACTACCCCGCAGAAAAAGCGGGGTCGCTATGTTACGGTACTCGTTATTCACTCGGTCCTCTGCCTGTCCGACATCCTCGACACGGACGGCCTACTCAGCGCTACCTATCCACCCGCAGTAGGCCCACCTGCACAGCGCTAGTACAAGGATAATTCCAAATCTAAAGATTACGGTATATGATAAGATTAGTTTATCTTAAAGCACAAATCAGAATAGTACATAAGTGAAGTTTGGAAAGTTATCAAGTATAGAAGGAGTCGATTTTACGATCCCCAAAATCAATTTAGTTAACAGTGATACAGGAAATACCTCAAGTCCTAAACTATACCTAGGCACCACAGGATGGAGCAATAAAGAGTGGCTTGGCAGCTACTACCCAAAGAAAACAAAAAATACAGATCACCTGATACACTATGGAAAGTTATTCAATACTATTGAACTCAATACGACACACTATCAAATACCTAGTACCGAGAGAATCGAAGGTTGGTACGAAAAGGTAGATTCTGATTTCAACTTTTGCCCTAAAGTGCCACAAGTGATTTCGCACCAAAATAATTTAGCCAGTGAGACCAGTCATTCTCACAACTTCTTTAAAGTAATAGAAGGCTTCAATAATAAACTAGGCCCATGCTTTATGCAGCTACCTGAACACTTCGCTCCAAGCCAGACTAGTCAATTGTTGCAATTTTTAAGTAGAAAGCCAAAGAACCTACAATTTGCAATTGAGCTCAGACATCGAGGATGGTTCCAAGACGGCAATCGCTATCTGACCTTATTAGCCAAGGAGCTTACTACGTATAACACCTCCCTTGTTATTTCCGATGTAGCTGGCAGACGAGATGTTTGCCACGGCTTATTATCTACTCCGGTATTGATTATCAGGCTAGTAGGCAACAGCCTCCATCCTAGTGACTTCTCTCGAATGGATCAATGGATCCAAAGAATTCGAGAAGCAGGTACTAGGCTAGATAAAGTATATCTATTTTTTCATCAACCTTCTATGGAGCAAATACCTGAAATGATGAATTACTTCATTGAAAAGATGCAAATAAATGGCTTAATCAGCCCTATTTCACCACTTAAACCAAAATATCAAGAAAATACTCAACTCCGTTTATTCTAGAAGCGTATACTATACATCTTACATCAAATAGGGTAATAATTGAATAAACTTTTCTAATAACACAAAACTTACTTACTTTGATGCTAAGTAAACATAATATTTAAAACACATGAAGGAAGACACAATTCCTTATTTACATAGAGATATAAGTTGGCTATCATTCAATTACAGAGTTTTGCAAGAAGCAAAGGATCCGTCTGTGCCTCTCTTTGAGCAGATCAAGTTCCTAGCCATCTATTCATCCAACTCCAATGAATTCTTTAGAGTACGTGTTGCCAACCACAGAAACTTACTGCGATTAGGTAAAAAGACGAAAAAGAAGCTTGAGTTTGAGCCTAAAAAGCTAATCAATGCGATCTTAGATATTGTAAATAGCCAACAAAAAGAATTCAGTGAAATATTTGAAAAGCAAATCACACCAGCATTAAGAAAGTACAATATATATCTGCTGCGTAGGACGGACTTAAATGCTTCTCAAATCGAATTTGTAGAAAGCTACTTTCAAGACAAGCTGCTCCCATTTGTGCAACCAGTACTTTTGCGTAAGCAAAAGATTCGTCCATTTCTCAATAATGGAGCGCTTTACCTTGCTGTATGGCTAAAGGACAAAGTAAAGAACCGTGTCAAAGATGAATATGCAGTTGTAAAGATTCCTTCAGATCATTTACCCAGATTTGTAAAGCTCCCTTCTCCAAAAGGCCGACAATATTTGATCATGCTGGATGATATAGTCCGACATAGTCTCAATTGGCTTTTCCCAGGTTTTGACATTGAAGACTCTTTCAGTATTAAGCTGACACGTGACGCAGAGTTATATATAGATGATGAGTTTGAGGGGGATCTCATCACTAAAGTTCGAAATAGCCTAATCAAGAGGAATGTTGGGCCTGCATCTAGATTCGTATACGATAGAGACATGCCTGATAATCTCTTGAATGTAATGATCAAGAACTTTCATCTTGAAAAATACGATCTAATACCAGAAGGTCGATATCATAACAATTCTGATTTTTTCAGCTTTCCTGATTTCGGGTATGATTTTTTAAAAAATGTACCTCTTCCGCCGATAGCCTATACACCATTAGAAAATTCGAAAGATATATTTAAAGAAATTTCTAAGCAGGATCACATGATACACCTGCCATATCACTCCTATAAGTCCGTTGTCAAATTATTTGAAGTAGCGGCTAAGGATCCTGCGGTCACTCATATCAAAATTATTCTATACCGAGTGGGTAGTAAATCTAAGGTGATGGATGCTTTAATGTCTGCTGTAAAAGCTGGTAAAATAGTTACTGCATTTATTGAAGTTAAAGCTCGCTTTGATGAGGAGGAAAATATAAAGTGGGGAGAAAAACTAGAAAAAGCGGGAATAAAGGTATACTACAGTTTTCCAGGCTTGAAAGTACACTCAAAGCTAGCCATTATAAGAAGACTGGAGAAGCAAAAAGCAGTTACTTACGCATATCTCAGTACGGGTAATTTTAATGAAGGTACAGCCAAGATTTATTCAGATGTTGGACTGTTTACTAGGGATGAACGACTTACTTCAGAAGCCACAAAAGTTTTTTCTGTGCTCGAATTGAAGAAAGGTCAAAAACACAAGTTTGAGCATTTGCTGGTAGGACAATTCAATCTTAGAGAAAAGTTAATTGAATTCATAGAAATAGAAACAGCAAACGCTATCAAAGGTAAGCCTGCCTCTATAACCCTCAAAATGAATAGCCTTCAAGATCAGGAGATGATCGAAAAACTTTATGAAGCAGATCAAGCTGGTGTAAGTATAAACATGATAATTAGAGGCATTTGCTCATTTGTTCCTGACATCAAAGGTTTTAGTAACAATACTAGAATCATAAGCATTGTAGATAGATTCTTAGAACACTCGCGAATATTCATTTTCCATAACAATGGGGATAAAAGAATCTATTGCTCTTCCGCAGATTGGATGGTTAGAAACTTAAGCTATCGTATAGAAACTACATTTCCCATCTACGATGAAAACATCCGCCAACAGATATTGGACTATATAGATATCCAATTGCAAGACAATGTAAAGGCAAGGATTATAGATTCTGAGGGTAGGAATAAGTATAAATCTACTATCAATGACCTGGCTATCAGATCGCAAGAAGAAATGTACTATTATCTAAAAAGACGACTTGGGGAAAACTAATTTTTCGTCACCTTGAGTCTAAAAAACAATTTTCAGAATTTTAATTTCATAAACAATTATAATACAATACTTTGTATCGTGAATAGGCAAAACAAATCGGTATTTTGTAGAGCATATTTTCACAAAAAATATATAAGCTAATATTTGATTTATTGTAAAGCTTTGTTCTATATTTGCAGTCCGAGGAAACGACCTCAGATTTTAATATAATTGCGAAAGTAGCTCAGCTGGTAGAGCACGACCTTGCCAAGGTCGGGGTCGCGGGTTCGAATCCCGTCTTTCGCTCCATTTTAGAATTTATTCTAAGTAAAAAAGGGTTAGTTAATTCTACCCTTTTTTTTATGCTTACATTTTGCCCTGGTGGTGGAATTGGTAGACACGCAGGACTTAAAATCCTGTGACCTTTGGGTCGTGCGGGTTCAAGTCCCGCCCGGGGCACACAAAAAAAGCTCGATCATTTGATCGGGCTTTTTTCATTTGACATCCAAAGTATATCGCTTTCTCCCTCACTTTTTTTAATAGGCTCTGCCCATCATTCCTTTTTGATTTGTATTACTTTTGAATACTTGTATAGGGCCATCATTATTAGCTACAATAATCATTAACTGATCACCAACTGTATTCACCAGCTTTACATCTTTCACATTCTTATTGGCAAATAAACCACTTTCATTTACAGACATTACTTTGAAATTTGCAGATCCATCTCCGAGTAATACCATACCCGTACCTGCATCATATCTTGCTGTTTCCACCTCCGTATCAAAATTGTTTCCGGCTAAGATCAAATCAATATTACCATCTTCATTTATATCTTTTGCGACTATGCCGTTGATGGGTGCAACCTGGGCTTCATTAGGTAACTTCTTTACCACAAAACTACCTCCTTCGTTGATCAAGACTACAGAGTAAAAAGTATTCACTTCTAAGTGAAGTGCAGACTTCATTTTATCCCCCAAAATATCTTGAATAGAAGCATTGGCAAATCCATTATAGCTTGGAAATTTGTCTTTAATAAATGGCATTTGCTCTGTCGAACATTGCTTACCTCTAGTAGGCACCAACTTACCATTATACTCTTTACTCAATACGATATCACAAGATCCGTTTCCATCAAAGTCATCCGCAAATACATTAAAAGGTTTTTTCTTACTGGCTTTGAATTTAGTGTTGGGACTATTGTTTCCGCATATAAGATCCATGTCTCCATCATTGTCTATATCCGCAGCTGCGATACTGTACCACCATCCTTTTTGATCTGCAATACCTAAATCCTTAGACAGGTCTTCAAACTTGTCTTTCCTATTGGCAAAGACTGTTACATTCATCCACTCTCCTACTATTACAAGATCTTTAAGCTTGTCTCCATCTATATCTGTCCAGATCGCATCAGTAACCAGACCTGGTCTCATCAAGTCCGCTGACAGTTGCTCTGTAGCGTCTATAAACTTCCCATTATCGTTTCTTAGTATATAGCTTCTTTCTGCATATGGATACTTACCTGGAATGCCTCTACCGCCTACAAATAGATCTAGGTCTCCATCTTGGTCATAATCATATGACTTAGCGACTGAGGTAACTGTATTTAAAATTGGAAGAGCATTTTTTGCAATTTTAAAATTTCCAGTCCCATCATTGACATATAAGCGATCAGCTAATTCCTTTGCGCCAATTTCAAATTCACCTCCACCACCACTGCATACATAAAGATCAAGATCTCCGTCACCATCATAATCAAAGTAGTGTGCATTTACATCTTCACTTTTTGATTCATTATTCCATGGTTGAGCACTTGCTGGACTAAACAATCCACTTTCACTTTGTACATACAAAGTACTTTTAGCTCCACTGGCATTACCAATAAATAAATCATCAAGCCCATCATTATTAATATCTGCAGACGCAATTTTAGGCCCTAGTGTAGACTGCTTGTGCGGTAGTAATATTTCTTTTTCAAAGTCATCATATGAGTTCTCAGAGTGTACAAAATTGACTCCTGATGAAACTGACTTTTCTACAAACAACTTATTCTTTGATGGTGTATTTTGCTTCTGACCAGTACTTTTCATTGAAGGGTTTACCTTAATCAATTGATTGGCTTTAACATCTTTCATAAAACTCACCTTGCCGTTTGGCCAGGTGATTTCAACATAATCTACTTTGTCCAATTCACCCAATCCAAAATGTAAATAATCACTTTCTACGGCAGAAAGAAAACCTCTTACAGGGGTGTATTCAGCGTATTGTTGTTGTTCACCATATTTTATTCTAATCTTAGTATTTTCAATATGCTTTAAGCTTTTATCGGCTTGCAATTGAAAACGCAAAAAATTAGCATTAGAATTATTCTTATAAATACTTGCAAAATCTTCAATATT
>CALJVI010000280.1 GCA_937974575.1 uncultured Saprospiraceae bacterium
AACGTGTCACACCTTCGCGTAGGGCCGCAGGCCTGAAGCACGACAAACGGAGTGCGTAGAGGCAAGCGGTAGTAGCGGCATCGAGACTGTAGCGCAGCGAAATGTCGAGATATAGCGGATGACGCGGTCATGTCCTGATGGAGGCTTTGCCGGAATCAGGATCATGATGACCCAAAATAAGTGGCCTAAAAAAACTGACCAAACCCAAGGACTAGGCCGCGAGTGTTTTTGTCAAACAGATCTACGCCGTAGTCCACTCTGAGCACGGAGTCAAAGACACGGGTCAATATAATGCGAACACCGCCTCCTGCGAAGGAACGGAAATTTTGTTTTTGGAAAAAGAAGTCTAGCTCATCGCCAGGAGGGCGCAATGATCCAGTGTCGGAAAAGGCCACCAACTGAACGGCAACACCACAGTAGTCGAAAACAGTTTGGCGCAACTCAAGATTGAGAATGAACTGAGCAGTCGCACGATCTGTACGATTACCAACACCACGCAAATTGGTTTGGCTGTCTAGGACATAGGGAGCAAAAGGAGTATCATTGTTGGTGCTGATATCCATGCGCAACTGGGCAGCGATGTTGGTTTCGTAGCCAAGCCTCCAATAGTATTTGCCTGTATAGCCAAGACTCAAAAAGCGAAGATCCTCGTCGACAGTGGTTACCGACTGTGCAAATAGTTGATGCTGATAACCCTTGCGATAAAAGAAGTCGTACTCCACTTTATCATGAATGTATCCCACACTAATGAGGACCTTTTTTAAGGATAGAAAAGCAGGGCCTTCGAGTACTTCCTCTGCACCTGGTTGACGAACATATTTTTCAGTAAAAAGAGTAAGGTTGTATACCAGTTTGTCAAGAAAACCAAAATGATTAAAGCCTGTAAGTCCAACTCCAGAAAAATCATACTTGTACTGTGCCGACCCCGTCTTGAAGTACAGCGGCTCGATGGATGCATTGTGAAAAGCACTTATCGAAAATCCCCAGTCGCGTCCATTGAAGTAGGAGTTCTCATAATACAGTTTGCCATTGGGACGTCCATCTTGAGAAGCGAAAAAGCCCAGTAGGGTTTGGTTTTTATTAAGTAGATTATATTCGGCAGCACCGATTTGGTACCAGAAATTTCCTTTTGATCTGCCTAAACCAAAATAGGGTTTAATCGATTTTTGGTCGATGATATCAAACTCTAGGTTAAGGGTTCCGTCTTGGAGGGTGTCTACATCTACTACGGAATATTGGATGCCATTGAGTCGATTGAGACGACGCAGATCTTGAGTCAGTTGCTCTTTGGATGTGCTTTCGTTTACCTTAGTCCTGAGGCGATTAAGCAAAAACGCTTTATTCATTTTATGATACCCGCTGATCTCTATATTGCTCACAATAGGGCCAGGAGCCTGTGCAGAGGCTGCAAGCACGGAGACTAAGAGGAGTATGCAAGTAAGGATTAAGCGCAAAGGATTATATTGTATTTAATATATAGTAGACTTGTAAATCTGCCGCAAAGGTAGGGTAAATCTATATTTGAAACCTATTTGAGACTTATAAAATAGTGTAAACATGCATACTAATCAGCAGTAATGAAGCGCAAATACTAGAATCGAGCATTTTGGCCAATAGGGTGTCAAATCTTAGTGAGCAGATGTATTTGCTAGAAAAACTGGCCAAAGCCGATGACCAGGCCTTGAGTCTTATTGTCAAAGACATCTACACCATAATCCACTCTGACTACGGAGTCAAATACCTTGGTCAGGATAAAACGTACTCCACCTCCTACAAAAGATCTGAAGTTTTCCTTTTTGAAGACTACATCAAAGTCTGCTCCTGGATTGCGCCAAGATCCTGAATCCGAAAATGCAACTACTTGGATAGCTACATTACGATGATGCAATACCGCTTGGCGAACTTCTATGTTGAAAACAAACTGTGCTGTGGCGCGATCAATACGATTGCCAACACCACGGAGGTTAAAATTGCTGTCCAAAACATAGGGGGCAAAGGGGGTGTCATTGTTGGTGCTGATAGCCATCCGCAATTGGCCAGCAATATTGGTACTAGGACCTAGCTTCCAGTAATGGCGACCTTCGTAGCTAAAACTTACGAACTGGAGATCTACGCCAATAGTAGATACCGACTGTGCTAGGACTTGGTGCTGAAATCCTGTGCGATAGAAAAAGTCATATTTCACTTTGTCATGGATGTAGCCAATACTGGCAAGGATCTTTTTTTGAGATTGAAAGTCGGGGCCTTCTAACACTAATCCTGATCCTGGCTGTCGCTGATAGGTCTCGTTGAAAAAGGTGAGGCCGTAGCTGAGTTTGTCAAGGAGTCCAAAGTGGTTGAATCCTGTCAGTCCTAACCCAGTGAGGTCGTAAAGGTAGGATACCGCACCGCTTTTAAAGAATAGGGGCTCTACTGATGCATTGTGAAAAGCATTGATCGAATAGCCCCAGTCTCGTCCTTTATAATAAGGATTTTCAAAATAGAGTTTTCCATTGGGTCTGCCATCTTGTAGCATAAAGAATCCCAATAAGGTTTGATTTTTGTGCGCGAAGTTGTATTCCGCAGCACCGACTTGCCACCAAAAATTGCCCTCTACTCTGCCGAGTCCAACAAAGGGTTTGATGGATTTTTGGCCGACTATATCTAGTCGGATGCGCAGGGTAGCGTCAGCAAGGGTATCTACCTCTATGACGGTATGCTGTATGCCATTGAGCCTATTGAGTCTGACCTGATCGTAATCCAGTTTTTGCCAAGAGGTAGTCTGGTGAAGCTTGGTGGTGATTCGCTGGAGCAAAAAATCTTTGTCCATCTTGTGCGCTCCACTGATCTCTATACTGCTTACCGTAGCATCTGTTGACTGTGTATACCCGTGGGATAAAACAGTCAGGAATGCTAAGCAAAAGACGAGGAAGCGCAATGGATTGTTTTATAAATTATACCGTATTCCAAGATTAAAAGTTGCTGCTTGTCCGTTATCAGATACCAAAAATTTACTAGTAAAATCAGAGATAAGCAATTCTAATTCAAAATTGGGATTAAACTGGTATTTGGTGCCTACGCCATATTGGTAAAAATAATCAAAGCCTTCTACAAATTTTGGCGAGTAACTCCCTAGGGCATATACCGTTGTTTTAGGATTCGGGAAGTAAGAGAAAATTAAACTCACAGGAGTAGAGAATATGTTTGAAAATCCTTCTTCTCCGTTTCCAATATCTTCTATCCAAAAGTCCAATTCTGTAAAAAGAGAAAAATTGTTTCCAATGGAAAAATCATTGAATAGTTGAGTATACCAAATGGCTCCGTTCCAATCTATAAAGGGTTTGTCATTAATTCCTTCTAGTCCATCCCCAACAGGAAACTGGAAGGTACTTTGGACTGAAAAGTTGGGTAGTGCAGAAGTAGGTGCCCATCTTATTTTTGGTCCGATACCTGTAATGCCATTTCGGCTAGAGGTTACGCTCTCATTCTCGCCAAATACAGTAAGCGGCGAGCTGGGCAAGTTGCCATTGCTCACTCTTCTATACTTCAGTTCTAGTCCTGCATTGAATCTCTTATTTACTCCGTAAAGCGCTGAAAAAGTACTGGTAAAAAAATTGCTTCTAGAGCCAGTATCAAAATCTGTATTACTTCTTTGCGTATACAAATTGTTAAAAAGCTTCAGTTCTACAGACCCTTTTGGGATAGTAGACGATACTACATATCGGGCACTGTTGGCAGATATAGTAGTCGACTGTCCAGTGTTTGCACCCGTTTCGTTTATAGACCAATCATAGTCTAAGTAATTGAACTTAGCGGTAGGGCTTATTTTTGAATTTCTGTATTTATTGATAAATGCGATTCGCTCTTGTTTGTTAGCTCCGAAGTCTTGTGTATACCATTCAAATATTTTATTGATGGCTACTTGATTTTCGCGAGGTACTAAAAAAGCAGAATTATTAAGTGCGATTTTGGTCTGTGCATCAAGTTGACTTTCAAGTTTGTCCGCGGTGTAAGCAAATCCTATGATAGGAGGGCAGCCTACAGCACCACATACCAAAACAAAGTGTAATCTAGGGTCTGGATTCTTACCTAGAATCAGTTCTTTTTCAAATTGATTGAGGCTGTATTTTTTGCCCGCAACAACTATATCCGAGCGATCAAAAAATTGGTCGATATCTTGCACCGAGCTGATCGGGTAAGCCTTGGTTATCTTATTTATAACTAGCAGATTGTAAGCATTGATCAGATACGCTTTTCTCGTGTTGGCATCAAATGCATCAAGATTTACGTTTGCAATATCCTTGGCAAAAATATCAAGCATAGGGCTATTCTTTGCAGCAGCATAGTCGATAGTACCGTTGCTTTCATATTTTTCGAAAAACTTGTTAGCTTCTTTAAAAAACATTTTTCCATTCTGCGCCAATGCAAATGTTCCATACATCATAATCACAAAAAGCGTAAATATTTTCGTCAATTTCATTATATTTCATTTAACCTTTAAAAGATACTTAACCATACACCTAAGTAGGCGAGATGGTTGTTTGTATGACCCGAAAATTTAGGATAAAAAGAGGATTTATTTCTTCTTGGCAATCTGTATTACTAAAACAGCTTATTTTTATCCGTGAATTCAAATATTTCTCTCGCCCACAAGCGATAGGTGAGCTGAGATGGATGCACCCCATCACTATAAAAATCGTTAAGCTGCTTGTGTCCTAATTGGTATTTTTGGATAAGCCCCACAGCAGTTAGCTCATGGCTTATGACATGTACCTTTTCCATAGGAGCAACAAGATCTACGAGCTCGGATTTTAAGATGAATAGCTGCCTTTGCACAAAATACTTGAGCAAAGAAGTGAATATGGGAAACTCCTTTATAGGAGGCATGTTGATAAATACGATCGGAGTTTGTGCAAAGCGATCTCGAAGGTGATTTACGATTTCTTCGATATGACTGCGCCATTTTTTTGGAGTCGTCATTTGGAAGGCATCATTGGCACCAAGGCCGATCAAAATCAAATCCGCACTTGGCGAATTGATCGTACTGAGCAATTCGTTTTTTACTTGATCTGCACGATAGCCACTTTTAGCCGCTATTTCGTAGGAGCAGGGTCCTTTTTTAGCCTCATTGACAAAGTCCGAGAAAAATCCGGTAATTCCATGACGCTGACTATCTACCCCGATACTCGCCATAGAACTCTCCCCCAAACTCAAAACATGAAAATTGTTTTCGTCGACTTCCAATCTGACATCCTCAGGTGCAGGCAGATCAGGCATGGTCTTTCGGATATGCTTTGCTTGTCGCAATAGCAAGGGGATGAAAGGAACCGCCTTTAAGAAATTGAGATAATAGTTCAACTGATTCATAGCCTGCTAAGTTGTAACATCTAGCTTTTGTCAAATTTGGCGTAAATATAGGATAGTCTTGTCTTTTCAAGGCAGTAAATGCCCGATATTTGGTGACGGCAGTATATTTGCAGAGTCATAACTATGATGAGGCGATTTTGCCTCCTCACTATAAATATTCAATTATGCGTGGATTATCACGAATTTTGTTCATGTTTGGTCCGATGATTTTTCGTGCGGCTTCAAAATATTACAATAAGTATCAAGCAAAGAAGCAGCAAGAAGATTTTGCTCAAAAGCCGCACAACGAGGCAGAAGGCAAAATGGATCCTGATAAAGGGACCTACAAGAATAAAGACTTAGTCTAGATTTCTAGTTATTCTCATTTTTATTTTTTGGGCGTCCCCGTCTGCCGAAAAGACGGACAGACGGGCGGGCTATTCGAGGGTAGCCGTGCTGCGCCTGTTAGAAAAAAACAGGCTTACACCTCACATGAAAAATGTGAGCCTCTACTATCCCTGACGCAAACCTTCATTTATTTTAGGATCTAGTTTTACTATTTTTGTAGGATGGACGAGTTCAAAAAGGTCAGTGTACTAATGCCTGCTAAAAATGCAGCTAAATATCTCGACTCCTGCATCCAGTCTATCCTAGCTCAGTCCTATCCACATTGGGAGCTGCTTGTCTGCAATGATCATTCAGAAGATGAGACACTTGCGATCCTAACTCAATTTGCAAGTCAAGATTCTCGCATAAAAGTTTTTCAAAATCAAGGTCACGGTATTATTGATGGATTAGCGACCGTATATGCTCATGCGTCTGGGCACTTTATCAGCCGTATGGATGCTGATGATCTGATGACTCCCGATAAATTATTGCGCTTAGTTTCTGCCTGCGATGCTCCCAATGTAGTCGCCACCGGGAAAGTAGCCTACTTCTCAGAGCAGTCACTAGGAGAGGGGTACATCAAATATGCCGATTGGCTCAACGAAAATCTACAATCCTCAGATCCTTTTCAAGCTATATATAAAGAGTGCGTGATTCCATCTCCATGTTGGATGATGCACAAGAGTACTTTGGACGAAATAGGGGCATTCACAATTGATCGATATCCTGAAGACTACGACTTAGTTTTTAGAATGCGAAGGCATGGATTAAAAGTGAAGACGGTAGACGTGGTCTTACATCATTGGCGAGACTATCCCGAGCGCAGCAGTCGAACCGACCCAAACTATGCCGACAACAGATTCATGGATTTGAAGGTGTATTACTTTTTGCTAGATGACTATGATGTTACCAGACCGCTCTTTCTATGGGGAGCTGGTAAAAAGGGGAAGTTAATTGCGCGGCTTCTCCAAGAAAAAGGAATTGCTTTCCATTGGATATCTGACAATCCCAAGAAGATTGGACACAATATATACGATGTAATCATCGCCGATCAAAAACAAATCTTAGATGCAGTAAATGCCCAAGTT
>CALJVI010000281.1 GCA_937974575.1 uncultured Saprospiraceae bacterium
GGTATACAAAACAAAAAGTATTAAAATTTTATAAATTATGTCAAAAGAACGCGAAGAAAAATTGAAAGCGCTCAAGCTCACAGTAGATCGGCTTGAAAAAACGTATGGAAAAGGTATTGTAATGACCTTAGGAGATCACAAAGTAGTAGATATAGATACCATCTCTACCGGATCACTAGGCTTAGATATTGCCTTAGGAATTAACGGACTCCCTAGAGGAAGAGTAGTTGAAATCTATGGACCAGAATCATCAGGTAAAACTACACTCGCTATCCATGCTATTGCAGAATGCCAACGCAAAGGTGGAATGGCAGCATTCATCGATGCAGAACACGCATTCGATAAAAACTATGCAGAAGCATTAGGAGTAGATACATCTAACCTATTGATTTCTCAACCAGACAATGGTGAGCAAGCATTAGAAATCGCAGAAAACTTGATTCGATCAAGCGCCATTGACATACTAGTTATAGATTCAGTAGCAGCATTAGTACCACGTGCAGAGATAGAAGGAGAAATGGGAGACTCAAAAATGGGTCTGCAAGCAAGACTCATGTCTCAGGCATTAAGAAAGTTGACAGGAGCGATAGGCAAGACAGGATGTTGCTGTGTATTCATCAACCAATTGAGAGAAAAAATTGGAGTGATGTTCGGTAACCCAGAGACGACGACAGGTGGAAATGCACTTAAGTTTTACGCGTCTATCCGTTTGGATATCCGTAGATCTGGATCTGCAATAAAAGATAAAGAAGGAAATGTAACGGGTAACCACGTGAAAGTAAAAGTGGTGAAAAACAAATTGGCACCACCTTTCCGTATCGCAGAGTTTGACATTATGTATGGAGAAGGCATTTCCAAAAATGGGGAGATCGTTGATCTTGGTGTAGAGCACGAAGTCATTCAAAAGAGTGGATCTTGGTACAGCTACAACAGTTCAAAAATTGCACAAGGTCGTGAAGGCGCAAAGCAGTTCTTCGAAGACAACCCAGAATTGGCGGATGAAATCGAAGGATTGGTAAAAGCTAAAATCACAGGCGTTGCACAAGCGGACAAAGCTGATAAAGCAAGTGGTAGCAAGAAAGACAAAGCGAATAAAGAAAAAGCAACAGACGAAGCAGCAAAAGCATAGTGGATTTGTAAATAAGAATAAGAGCACTCCGTGCTCATGCAGAGTATAAATTTTAATACTTGTATAAAGAGTCCTGGCAAATGTGTCAGGGCTTTTTTTGTTGGGGGTACTATTTCAATCTGTCTCTAGAACAGAGAATCATTTTTTATATTGCTCTTTTCCTATCTCTAAATTTTCCCTTCAGGATAAACCCATTATATCAAGCAATATTTTCTTTACATCCAGATGACTTGCTCCTTTAACAGACTTAGCGTTTAGTGAAACCAAATTAATCCAATCAGAAACTTTGTTCTTTTCTGTAGTCTTTTTGTTCCAGTATTCTGACAGCTCAATTGCTGGAGTGATTGACAAAAGATCTTTTACAGATTTTATATTTTTAAAAAGGTTAATGTAAACCTTTGGTATATTTCTAAAGGTTTTTCTTTTTATAGAATAATCTTCTTGACCGCCAGCAGAAAAGAGGTCTCTAACATTAGGACACACAACCGCTTGACGTGTTACCAGCCAGATTGCAAGGCGGCTAAATTTATTGCCACTATTACCAAATATTTCAGGAAAATATACCATAGCCTTCATTTTGATTTCTGCTTTTTCTCGGAGGTTTAGATTATTCCAAATATTTATTACTAAATTACTTGCTTGTTCTGTATCTTGAATCCACCATAAATCTTGCCCTGGTTTTAGTTTGCTTTTATAATATTCTGTTACTGGCTTAATAGGGTTTTCTTTTTGCCTAAGTATGTCATAAGAGGTGTTGATTTTATCAAAAATTGTCTGGCCTGCCTTCAAATTCATATCTATCAAATACCTTGGAGAGTGAGTAACAACTACTTCGGAGAGACATTCTTCATATGCACGACATCGGAACTCTATAGGTTTTCCAAGTTTGCCAAAAAGCAGAAATATTCGCTCAACATCTTCTATTCTTGAAGATTCCAAGACACTATTTCCTGTTGTTTTCCAATGGTCTTTTATCGTAGTTTTAACTTCAATTCCGTAATACTTTTTTGCTACGATATCCGGAAACTTTTGACCACCGATTAATTCAATTGAATTTTCGAATTCTGTACCAACAGCCAAACTCGTCATAACATCACGAATATATGGTTCTAATTTAGCACCTCTTAATGTGATGATTTTCTTTGGAGATTTTTTTGCATGACTATTTAATTCATTGACCGTAGAGGATAATAACTCATTAAACTCTTCTTTATACGCATCTGAATTTGTTGATACTACCATTACTTTTTAAAATATAAATCCCACACAGATTCAATTCGCTTAGCCAAGTTATATGCTAGTAAAGGTGGAACAGCGTTCCCAATCACTTTGTAAGCTTTTGATGGACTTACTAAGTATGACCCTTTGCGTCCTTGTTTCTTTTCAATTACAAATTCATAGTCAGGAGGGAAAGTTTGAATTAAGGCACATTCTCTAGGGGTTAGTCGCCTTTCTTTTAATCCCATTGATAGCTCTTTACTTATTATTCCGCCATTTTTTTCCGACAGTCTTCTAAATTCGATATTGCCGTGATGCTCAGCTCTAATGGTTGGACTTATTCCATTTGGCTTAATCTCAATTTGTCCTTGACAATGTTTACCCATGAATTTAGCTTTAGAATAAAACTGTTGAGACAAATCATTAGAGAATTCAGGTTCTTTGATATTTGCAAAAAGCTCCTTTAGATCAACGTGTCGTTTTAAGTCATCTCCTTCTGTAGTATATGAGTGAGTTGGCTTTGGGTATGGGTCATATTTTTCAGAGATTATATCTTTCTCTAATTGGAGTAAGGCAGCCTTCTTTAAAGCAGATTTTTTAATCCCTATAAAAAAAACTCGTTCTCTTGATTGTGGTACGCCATAATCAGCTGCATGCAAAACTCGAGGATTTAATACCAAATATCCATTATTACCAGCAGCAGAAAAATCTTTCTGAATAATTTCTTTTACATTTGAAAGGTTTACCAATCCCTTTACATTTTCAGCTATAAAAATCTTTGGCTTCGTAATTTCTATTACTTGCTTCATCCACATATAGAGCTGACCTCTAGTTTCTTCATTCGCAGTGGCCTCATTTTTAAATTCACCCTTATGATTTTTATGCGAATTAAGACCATTTCTTTTGCCGGCAATGCTAAAATCTTGACAAGGAAATCCACCTGTCAGGATGTCAATATTTTTAGGGAAAACTTTAGTGCCGCTTTTGTGTAGTTTGACTAGATCAACAATACTCTCAGTTTGATATTCATCCGGATTGTGGCCTCTTTTTGAAAAGTAATTTACCCACGCATTTCTCGCATCCTTTAAAATATCATTCGCAAAAACTGTCTTAAACCTAGTTTTACTTAATTGGACAAAATTATTTGTCAGGGTTTCTTTTATGAAATTAGGGTTTAGAGTTTCGTTTACAGAAGATCTCAAAACGGAAAAGTCACCCTCAAAGCCTAAGTCCATTCCACCACAACCAGAAAAAAGTGATAGCATATTTAAGGTTCCCTTGTCCCTATTCGTTTCCGTTTCTGGTTTGGAATAGAGTTTTAAGGATAATTGAGGCTCCTCAACTGTGGATATATTGTCTAAGTTATTTTTCCTATTCATACGTCTAATATAATAAAACTCAATATAGTGAGATCAAAATTCAAAACGGCTAAAAAACATATGAAAGCTTAGTTAATATCTAAATGAAATATTCTTAGGCTTTATGAGTATAATCCTATAGATATCTTTGACTCTGGTTCTGGCATCAGTGCTAATCCGAGTACAAGAGCTAATTTGCATATGCTAAATCCATCTCAAGGGCTGTTAAAATTATATACACTATCACCCAATTACTTTACGCTACTTTACCTTAAAAAAACTAAATTAGCATAAGTATCAATTACAAAACACAGCAACATGAAACTCTCAACCTTTTTTTTGTTCATTTTAAGCCTAAGCATTTTGGCTTGTAATCCTACTGAAGAAACTAACACCACCGCCAAAACTAAAATAGAAGAACCTGTTTTAGGTAACCTTCAACATGGATTTACCCTTAACAAGCCAACCCAAGAAAAATTTGAAGAAGGATTATTACTGTTACACAATTTTGAGTACGACGATGCACTGACTGCCTTCGAAGCAGCCACCGCACTAGACAGCACAGAAATTTTGACACATTGGGGAGAAGCGATGTGCAACTATAAGGCACTTTGGAAATTACAAAATATAGAAAAAGGAAGAGCAATATTAGCCCGCTTCGGAGATACAGAAGAAGAACGTCTAACTACGATTAAAGACCCTATAGAAAAAGAGATGTGGAAGATGATAGAGATCATGTATGGCGAAGGAAAATTTGAAGAAAGAAACAAAAAGCTAAGCATACACCTTGGCGATCTACATAAACAAAAACCAAAGCACCAAGAGATAGCCGTATTCTATGCTTTGTCTCTCATCTGGGCTTCCGAAGAATACGGAGACGGAAGTGAAGACCTCAGACTAGCTGCAAAAATCGCCGATAAAGTGATAGCCGCAAATCCACTTCACCCTGGAGCTTTACACTATAAGATACATGCACTAGATGGACCGACATCAGCATCCGAGGCACACGCTGCAGCAGACGCTTATGCTAAAGTTGCAACGGATGCAGCCCATGCATTACACATGCCTTCGCACATCTACCTAGCACTTGGCGAATGGGATGGAGTAGTCAAATCCAATAAAGTCTCGTATGATGCAAGTGTAAAAAGAATGCAAGTCCAAAAGTTAAAAGATGGAGCACGAGGGTATCATTCAATTGCATGGATGCACTATGGACTATTACAACAAGGAAGATATGCAGAAGCAGAAAATGTGTTGCAAGAAATGTTGAACAACGTACCCAAAGATCCTACCAAAGGAGCTAGAGGATATCTAGTAGGTATGCAAAATAGACAGCTTGCAGAAAGCGGCAAATTATCATCTACAATAAATCCAGATACAAATGTTAAGGTAGATGATATAGGGATCATGGCTAAGGCCAATCGTAGTTTTCTCAGAGCGCAAATAGCTTTTCGAAACAAGGATGTAAAGACCATTCAAAAAGAAGCAAAATGGTTAAAAGCTAAGACTCTCACAGCTTCTCAACAAGTGGAAGGCGACGGTTTAGTGATGTGTGCAGCAGGTACAAGTAGATACGCACCCACAGAAGATGCAGTCAATAGTGCAAAAGTAGTTATAGCTCAGATGCAAGGGATGGTAGCTCTTCTTCAGAGCAAAGACGACCTCTTCGAAAAATATTTGCTAGAAGCCGTAGCTTTAGAAAACCAAACCAATTTTCCATCTGGACCTCCAAAAATTACTAAACCATCTTTTGAACAATATGGGGAATGGTTGCTAGTGCAAGGTAAGAACAAGGAAGCTATTACCCAATTTGACTTAGCCCTTCAAAGAATGCCTAGAAGAACGAAATCCCTCACAGGTAAAATGACGGCACTCCTAGCGCTAGATCAAAAACAAGAAGCGGGGCTATTAAAGGATGAACTCAATTCAATCTTGGTGCAAGCGGATAAGGGTGTTAGGAAGATGTAATGCTCTTGCAGACTTGATGTTAGGATTGCATAAAGAACGAAAATCAGAAAAGTTGAGCGCTGTTTTTCCTCTATTTAGGCTTATATGTAAATAGTTATCAACGTGAACTAGAGTTGTTAACAAAAATGTAGATAGCTGCGAAAATTCTTATCCAGCTACCTCCACTGAAAACTATTAATCATATGCATAGCATCCTTCTTCAAAAACTCATAGACCGGAGCTAGAGAATCCGTATTAATTTGCGCCTTCACATAAAGCGAACCACGCAAAAAATGAGAAGTACTATCAGTCAGATAAAACTGAAAAGGAGTAGCCACATCACCTTCAATGTTCATAACATTACCAAAGACACGACCAGGTTTACTTACCTTAAAATCATCAATATACTCCGCTTTCACACCATGCTTATTGGATAGGGTATGTGCATCGGTGATCAACTTGTCTAGAGAATTGGTTTTGTTGATCTCGTAATAACTGCAGTGTATAGTTCCATTTAAAGATGGAACATACAGATCAAACCAACAATCATTTTCTGGTTTCTCATTAAAAAACAAGGTGTCGCGAACAAACTCTGCATACCCAGCTCGCTCAAAAGTAAAAGGGCAGACCTCAGTAAACACGGATACATATGATCGTTCAGGAAATTCTATCTTAGGATAAGATCTAGGTTTAGGATTATAGATAGGGCGATCTCCACCTCCGCAATCAAAGAAAGCAAAGCAGGTAAAAACGACAAGAATTAATACAAAGTTACTTTTCATTATCAGCATCTGTGGGCAAGGTAACTAGGATTTGCTCAATCCTTCTTTTATTAACAGTAACGACTTTAAAAAAGTATCCGTTGCTATTAAATATTTCTCCCACTTTAGGAATAAAACCAGAAAGTTCCAAAACTAATCCAGCAAGAGAATCGGCATCACCACGTTCATCATCAAACAATTCTGGAGGCGCAGAAATAACACGGATCATATCATTGATCAAAGTCTTACCCTCGAAGATATAATTCGACTCATCTATCTTCTTAAATTCTATTTCTCCATCTGCATCAAACTCATCTTTGATATCACCAATCACTTCCTCTATCACATCCTCTAGAGTTACAATCCCAGAGCTACCACCAAACTCATCCACTACGATAGCGATGTGCTGCTTCTGTCTTTGAAAGTCTTCTAAGAGATCATCCAGCTTTTTCGCTTCAGGTACATAAAACACATCCGTGCGTATCAAACTTTGCCATTCAAAGTCAGGCCCTTCGTTCAAGTATGGAAGTAGATCCTTGACAAATAATATTCCCGTGACATTATCAAAACTTTCATCGACAATAGGGATTCTTGAATAGCCACTATCTACTGCAGTTTTCATCAGTACATCGTACTTGTCTTGAAAATCAACAGCGACAACATCAACATATGATTTGGTAATTTGCTTTACAGGAACATCTCCAAACTTTATTATTCCCCTTAGGATTCCCTTTTCTTCTATAGAGGATTCATCTTCCCCTACGGCTAACTGAATAGCCTCGTCAATATCCTCCATAGAGGTTTGCTTATTGTTGGATCCATCACTAAGATAATTTTCAAGGACAGTACTACCACTTACCAATATAGCACTCAATGGAAAAAAGAACTTAGTCAAAATTGTTAGTAACTGCGAAGTAAATCGAGCAACTGAAATTCTATTAAGCTGAGCATAGAGTTTGGGGATGATCTCTCCAAATAGAACAAGCACAAAAGTTACCAAACCGACAGTGATGAGTACTTCTACTATTCTTATACAAAGAGACTCTTCTAATAATGAGAAAAGAGGAAGACCGTGAATAAAGAAACCAGCATTCCCAAAAAAATCACTAGGTATAATTAAATCCAGCAATCTAGCCATCACGAGAATAATCCCAATGTTTATAAGATTATTACTGATGAGGATGGTGGCTAACAGATGGTTCGGATTCTTTAGCAAAGAAAGCATTCGATGGGCTTTCTTATCAGCATTTGCAGATAAACCTTGTATGTCAGCAGGAGAAAGAGAAAAATACGCTACCTCTGAACTACTAACCAGCGCAGACCCGAAAATCAATATGGCTAATAGTAAACCTAATGTTAGCACAGTAGAATTAAATGCTACTAACGGGATGAAGATTAGAGAAGATAAAAATAAGTAGGAACTATCGGGTTCTGGATCCAATTTGACTTAATATTATTGCTTACTAAAAACGTTCATTTTTAGGTGAATGTTGCGAAAATAAAGGATTAGAACGGTAAATCACTGCCGTCTATAGTACCTGGTGTCGATTTAGTTGCAGCAGGAACCTCCGTAGGTACACCAGCACTTTGTCGCTGGCTAGGGTCTCTCTTTTCAAGCAATCTACAGGTAGATGCAACCACCTCGGTTACATATCTATCATTACCGTCCTTATCTTGATACTTACGATGTGTTAATTTCCCTTCTACATAGGCCAAGTGACCCTTCTTGTATCTAGCCTCTACCATATCTGCCAAGCCTCTCCAGCAGACGATATTGTGCCATTCGGTATTCGTTTGCCAATTTCCCTCTTTATCCTTATAGTTTTCATTCGTAGCAATAGAAAAAGTAGCTACTGAAACTCCACTATCTAATTTTCTCAACTCGGGATCGCGGCCAAGATTACCTATAAATGTTACTTTATTTAGCATGATGTGTATTTTTATGGTTTAACAGTATAATTGTTGCTTAATTTCAAACTAGCTATCTAATATATAGAAAATCTTTGAGAAACAAGGCTAAAGTTTTTGGAAATCCATAATCTCCCAGATCCGCTTTGTTTACCCATTTTCCCTCCGGAATACTAAATCCCTTTGGAGCCATAGAGGCTTTCCATACTATGCTATGTATCGACTGATGAGTAAGCAGTTGCTTATGAGTGAAAATGGGTTCCAACTCTACAGCAGTACCCCATTTGTCTATAGCTTCTTTTTCTAGTTTTGACTTTTTAGAAAACGCTACCCCTTCAATCATTGGCAATTGATAAAGCTCTTGCCAGATATCCTTTTCTACTCGTTTTTGAATGTAAATTTTAGCCCCTTTGCTTATCATTAGAAAATTGAAATTCCGTTGCTTCCGTTTTAGCTTTTTCGTTTTTATCGGGCGCAAGCTTTGTGTGTTGTTTAGCGAAGCTTGACAAAAAGAAGTAAAAGGACAAGAAGAGCAAGCTGGCTTTTTGGGAAGACAAACAGTAGCGCCAAAATCCATAATCGCTTGATTGAACTTTGCTGGCTTTTTAGCATTAAAAACAAGCTGTACCAAGTGATTTATTTTATTCAGACCCTCACTGGTGTCGACGGGCTCATCCAGATCAAAATACCTACTCAAAACCCTAATTACGTTGCCGTCTATCACCGGATGCGGAAGTCCAAAAGCAAAAGAACCTATAGCGGCAGCAGTATATTTACCGACTCCCTTTAAGGATATTATATCTTTATAATTACTAGGAAATTCTCCCCCAAAATTATCCATGATTATTTGTGCACTAAAGTGGAGATTCCTGGCTCTAGAATAGTACCCTAGCCCTTGCCACATAGACAGCAACTCATCAATAGGTACAGCAGCTAAAGACGCTACCGTTGGAAAACGTTCTGTAATTTTATGATAGTATGGAGTCGCTTGAGCAGCACGAGTTTGTTGCAGTATAATTTCAGAAACCCATATCAGATAAGGATCCTTGATGCCCTTCCAGGGTAAAGGCCGATCTAGCGATTTATGCCAATCAAGAAGACGTGGCGAAAAGAGACTAATATTATCTTCGGACATTGCTAGACAAAGGTATTATTATCCATTTATGATGTAGAATGTTGCTCGTACTATATTTAAATAGACCCCTACATTTTGGCTTATCTAGATAAAAAAAGCGTTCCACAGCTTTATCTGTGAAACGCTTTTTACGCAATATAATTAGTTTAGTAATCTTAGTATTTACTTTTGTCGCTTCCTACTGATTCTGAAGAGAATATTCCCGTACCTCTTCCAAGGAATTATACTGAGCTTTGAGTAAAGATTTTAGCTCTTTGCGGGCAAAGAAAATCCTACTCTTTACGGTGCCTAAAGGCAGCTTTAAGTGATCCGATATTTCTTGGTATTTAAAACCTTGAAAATGCATTACAAATGGAATTCTAGTGCCGTCATCTAGACCGTCCACCATTTTTGAAATCTCACGGTGCATAATATTTGACTCTGCTGAGTTCAAAACAGCATTCTTTCCAGAATTGATATAAAAATCATTATCTGTCGAGTCCATAATCGTATTAGCCTTTACCTTTTTTCTATAGTTATTGATGAAGATATTCTTCATAATAGTAAAGCACCAAGCCTTAAAGTTTGTTCCCGTTCTAAACTTCTCTTTGTTGGAAAGAGCTCTGAATGCAGTTTCTTGAAATAGATCCTTCGAGTCTTCCATATTCTTTGTAAGATTG
>CALJVI010000282.1 GCA_937974575.1 uncultured Saprospiraceae bacterium
ACAGCTCGGTCATGCCCTTGGGCCATGATGATCCCTCCCAAAACAGGCTCTTCTATTTTATTATATTTGCAATGACGCACACTAACTATGACTAAGAAAGAATTAATCAAACTGAAGGCTGCCCGTCTGTTTAGGCTCAAGGGGTATAAGGCGACGTCCATGCGAGACATAGCGCAAGAGGTGGGCATGGAGGCCGCCAGTCTGTATAATCATATCAGTAATAAACAGGAACTGCTGGCGGAGTTGATGATGCATATAGCGGAGATATTTACCGAGGGAATGGAAAATATACTTCAATCTAGCCTGAGTCCCCGCGAAAAGCTGGAGCGGCTGATCGGCCTGCACATACGATATACCGTGGAGAAGCCCAATGCGGTGGCCATTATCACGAGTGAGTGGGTGCATCTGGAGGAGCCTACGCTCAAGGAGTATCTTCTGCTGCGCAACAGCTATGAGAAAAATATCAGTAAAATCATCCAGGATGGGATAGCTCAAAAGCAGTTTGCAGAGGTGGATCTGGAGATCACCGTATTCTCGATACTCTCTACATTGAGGTGGTTGTACTCCTGGTATCATCAGCAGGAAAACATCAATCCGGTAGAGCTGGAGCAGCGGATGATACAGAGTCTGCTGGATGGGGTGAATATCAGAAACTAGATATTGACAGATATATTTGCATATTTAACTAATGATCGTTAGTTTTAGGGTAACAGACGTAAGTACTGCATGTATACACTAAAAACCACCGATAAATTGATACAAGTCAACACTTTGCTCACCGCTACCCAGCTCAAGAGGGCCTATACACTAATGTGTACTGCCAAGGGGCTGACAGATCTATACGAAAGAAATTTTAAGTTTGTCTCCAAGTATGTGCATGCGACTTCGCGTGGACATGAGGCTATACAGCTGGCAGTAGGGATGCAACTGATGAAGCAGGATTTTGTGTTTCCATATTACCGAGATGATGCTATGATCCTCAGTATGGGGATGGAGCCGTATCACTTGATGCTGCAATTGATGGCAAAGAAGGATGACCCATTTTCGGGTGGGCGATCCTATTACTCACACCCAAGTCTGAGAGATGAGGATAAACCAAAGATTCCGCATCAATCTTCAGCAACGGGTATGCAAGCGATCCCAGCAACGGGGGCTGCTCTCGGCATGCAATACAAAGAACAAGTAGGCATAGTAACTGACCATGAAGACATGCCACTGGTAGTGTGCTCGCTAGGAGATGCTTCGGTGACGGAAGGGGAGGTAGCAGAGGCATTTCAGATGGCAGCGCTAAGACAGTTGCCGATCTTATATATAGTGCAAGATAATGAGTGGGATATATCTGCCAATGCAGAGGAGATCCGTGCTCAGAATGCGTACGAATACATACAGGGTTTTCATGGTATAGAGGCGATGACTATAGCTGGCAACGACTTTACAGAGTGCTATACAGCTGTGCAACATGCGATCAAAACGATCAGAGAAGAGCGTCGCCCATTTTTGATACATGCCAAGGTGCCACTGCTCAATCACCACACCTCAGGCGTGCGTATGGAGTGGTATCGGGATGACTTCGAAGAAGATAAAAAAGAAGATCCATTTCCGATACTCCGCCAGACATTGTTGGACTACGGTATATCTCTTGATGAGCTCAATGAGCTAGAGCAAGATGCCCTAGATAAAGTAGCAACTGATTTTGAGCGTGCAAAACTTGCGGAGGATCCTACTCCTGCGGATTTGCTGTCCCATGACTTTGCACCGACTCCTGTGACACAAGAGCAGGGTGATCGTTGCCCAGCAGGTAGCGAAGAAGTAGTTATGGTAGATTGTGCCTTACATGCAGTGGAAGAAATCATGCGTGATGATCTGAGCAGTTTGCTGTATGGTCAAGATGTAGGCGCGAGACTAGGAGGTGTATTTAGAGAGGCGGCTACACTGGCCCAAAAGTTTGGGGACGAGCGTGTTTTCAATACGCCTATACAAGAGGCATTTATAGTAGGATCTACTGTCGGTATGTCTGCAGTAGGGCTCAAGCCCATCGTAGAAGTTCAGTTTGCCGATTATATATGGCCAGGTCTCAATCAGTTGTTCACAGAGGTGAGTCGCTCCTGTTACCTATCCAATGGAAAATATCCAGTCGGTATGATCCTGCGTGTACCGATCGGTGCGTATGGTAGTGGAGGGCCTTATCACTCCTCTTCTGTCGAGTCTGTGCTGACCAATATCCGAGGCATCAAGATTGCCTACCCTAGCAATGGTGCCGATATGAAAGGTCTCATGAAGGCTGCATACCTCGATCCCAATCCAGTAGTGATATTGGAGCATAAGGGACTCTACTGGTCCAAGGTGCCAGGCACCAATCTAGCAAGAGTACCGGAGCCAGCGGCCGACTATGTATTGCCATTTGGGAAGGCCAATATATTTACCGCTGCCGATGAGGCTAAGGTAGAGGCTGGCGATTCTATCGGGATCGTGACCTATGGTATGGGTGTTCACTGGGCTACCAATGCAGCTGCCGCTTTTGACGGTCGAGTAGAAGTGCTCGATCTCCGTACGCTATATCCACTCGATGAAGAAGCGATTTTGGCGCTCGTCAGAAAGCACAACAAGTGCATGGTCTTGACAGAGGAGCCGGTCAATAATTCTTTTGCAAGATCTATTGCTGGATTTATTCAGGAGCAATGTTTTGGTGAGCTAGATGCGCCTGTGCGTGTAGTAGGTTCTGTCAATACCCCTGCTATACCGCTCAATGCTGTGCTAGAGCAAGCCTACTTGCCATCGGCAGATAAGGTGGCAGTAGTGATTCAGGAGTTGTTGGAGTATTGATACCCTGTTTTTACACAGTCACATTTTCGTTTTCAATTTAGGCTAAGCTTTTGAATTTCAGTACATAGCATTTATCTTGCTGTCCAAATCAAAACACACTATTATGGAAATGAATTGGATTTACTTTTTCCCTATTGCGCTTATCCCATTGGTGATAGGATCTATTTGGTACAACCCCAAAGTTTTTGGTACAGTCTGGATGCGCACTGCAGGTCTTACCGAGGAGCAAGCTGCCTCCGGCAATATGGCGCTCATTTTTGGTCTGGTTTACATCTTCAGTTTATTCGTTTGCATGTTTGCGGGTTCATGGGCGATCCACCAGTTTTCGACCAACGGACTCTTTGCTACACAGCCTGGATTCGCCGATGGAACGGATCAGGCCATGATCGATTTTGTCAATACGCTCAACACTGACTACGCCAATCTTCACCGTACTTTTGGACATGGAGCAGTGCATGGAGGCATTGGCGCGGTATTCATCGCACTACCTATCATCGCAATTATCTCCCTTTTTGAGCGCCGCGGCTGGAAGTATATCATGGTACACTTTGGCTACTGGCTGATCACCTTGATACTTATGTGCGGCACCGTTTGCCAGTTCGTCTAGCCTATATATATTTCTATTAAAAGGATATTTTGGGTGTGCCCCTGATGCTCCACCAAAAAGGGTGTCGCATCAGGGTCGGGCCATCCAGGACTCCACATGCGTTGCGGCCCTAGCGGGCATCCTGCTATCGCATGATTCCTTACTACCCCTCACACGGGATATGGATACATAAGAAAAGCCACTATCAAGGATATTGAAAGTGGCTTTTTTTGTAGCTTTTTGAAGGGGGGTGGATCACTTAAAAAAAGGATTTTAGTAGAGCTCTTATTTAATCGTACTCTTTATAGAGGCAATTTAATTTTTGCTAAGCTTTATGGAAGGAGAGCACTTATTTGCTAGAGTATTGGAATTTATGATTTTTGGAACTACAGAAATTTAGTTCCATTTATCCAAAGCAAACTTTACTTTTCTTCATAAAAGATAGTTGTACATTTTATAAGTGTATTAGTATTGATCTAGTTTAAGTTCCTTAAACACTACTTTAGGTTTTAGTCTATTTAGGCGAGTATCCTTGTAGGATAATTTGGATTCTCTTTGCAATTGAGATACAATAATACCAGGATGTGTTTTGTATTTTTCACTCAGTGATACAATCAAATCACTTGTGAATTCGTGATAAGATGACAAATTATTTCTGTCCTTATCCTTTAATAACATTCTAGCGGCAAAGGCGTCTGCTTCATCTTCTTTTTGCAGATCTGGCTTGATGCTATCTAAGCCATCAATAAAAATATCTTTCTTCCCGTGATATAAAATGTGTCCTAATTCATGATAAAAAGTAAACCAAAAAGAAGCATAATCTTTATATCTATCAGTGATCTGTATTAGTGGAGTGGTATTACTTCTTAACCATCTAGTAGCTCCAAAAATAGGGGCTTTTGCAATACACGGGGTGTATACCAATGCAATACCTAGTGAAGCACAAAGTGCTTGCAAGTCATCTAGCCAACTTTCTTCGTGGGTATATAAAATCTTTTTAAATTTATCTAAGGCAAGGCGTATTGCGCTCTTGTTAAATGGTTCAATCTTTATTTTTTCTGCCTGAATTTCTCCCAAGCGTAACCACACAGAAATGGCTTGAGCTTCTGAAGTATGTCGTAGCTCTATTTTAAAAGCTAATGAAGCGCCTGGGTATATATTTGACCATTGTGTTGGGGATGCTACTCTGAAGAACTTAAGAAGACACTCTGCTAGTATTGCTTTGTCTCTTGTCTTAGGTAGTATGCCAATAGATTTTAATTTGGCTAAAGGAAAAGACGATACCCATTCTTTAAATTGTTCTAGTCGCTCCAATCGTTGTATTTCCAACATTTCGTCTTGGTATGCTCTTTCTAGGTTAAGCCAAAAGCTGGTCGGAATATTTAGAACATATTCTAACTTTCTAGCTGTTTCTTGAGTTATTGGAGCTTTACCTTTTATTAGCTCATTAAGCTTTGGTACAGATCTGCCAATGCGTTCCGCAAACTCAGCTTGTGACATACCGATGAAGTCCAAGTTCTCTTGTATGGTGTCACCTGGACACGACAATAAAGATTTTTTTAAAGTTAAGTCACTCACAATGTTGATTTATAAGTTAATGAGGGTCTTTCACGTCTGTTATTCCAATGATAGTAATCTCGGATAAATTAATTCCCCCATCTTTTAGCCTTGGAATCGGGTCATGTCTAAGTTCAAAGAGAAGTCTCCAGTTATCTTTTATGTCGATCGACCATGTGCCTGCATCCTTACCTTTGTATTCGTGTAAACGTAATACAGGTATACTGTTGATGACCGCTAAATTGTCGGCACTTTCAAGCTCTGTTATTCGTTGCTTTATTTTCTTTGATAGTTGTCCATAGGTCTTTTGGAGACCTTTGTCAGTGGTTAAAGACTTTTTTAGTTTCTTGTTATTATATTCTAAATTCATTGCAAAGTTACAAAATTATTTACTTAGATGGTTAATCATAATTGCTATTGTTTGCTGAAAACAGATTAGAAGACAATACGTATGTAGACTAGACCTATGACGCTTCGAATATAATTAAAACTTTAGGCTATTAAAAGTACCCTGAGCTTTTATACGTCCCCTTTAAACAAAAAAACCTCATAAGTCATTGACTTACAAGGTGTTTAGTTGATTTTAAGTGGTCCCACAAGGACTCGAACCTTGGACCACCTGATTATGAGTCAGGTGCTCTAACCAACTGAGCTATAGGACCTGCTTATTTAAGCAGCGCAAATGTACGGAATACCTTTTCCTATTGCAAGAGGTATAAACTTATTTTTGCACATTTAAGTTACTGCTTTATCGGGCGGATTGTTGCCATATCTCACCAAATTTCTCAACATACCATCAAATACGAAGAAATGAAACGGTAATACACTGTACCAATAGAGTCTACCTTTTAAACCTTCGGGTCTGAAGGTTGCGGTTTGCTTGATTACATTTTTGCCATTTTCTTTTACTATAGTGAACTCTAGCCATGCATCACCAGGGAGGATCATCTCCGCATAGAGGAGGAGTCTTTTCTTTTTGGGGTCGGCTACGAGTACTCTCCAAAAGTCAAGTGCATCACCAGCGTAGATCTCATTTTGATGAGTACGGCCACGACGTAGACCTACACCACCAGCGACTTTATCCATATAACCGCGGATCCGCCAGAGAAAATTACCATAGTACCAGCCGCGCGCTCCGCCAATGGACCAGATATTTTCGAGGATTCGATCTATATCCTTTTCAGAGATGAACCGCTTACGATGGTCTCTAAAACACCCATAAGACGGGACCTCCATATTCTCTTCTAAGGTCCGTTGATCTAGGCTACTGATAAAACTGTCTTTCCAGCTAGAAACGACCATGTTTTGTTCTATCATTTGGAAAGCCATCTTTACAGCATTCAAATAGGGTATACTCTCAATGTGTAGGATTTTTTGCAAATCATGATTTCTAGCGATGACATTGACCTTCATACTATTGACTAGATTCACAGCCAGCGGGTAGGAGGTAGAGGTTACAAAATACAACCAATAGGAAGACAGTCTAGGGGTCATGATGGGTACGGTAAGGATAGACCGCTTGAGACTACGGCATTTTGCATAGCCGAGTAGAATCTCTTTATAGCTTAAGGTCTCGCCACTACTAATGTCAAAATTTTTGCCTAGACAGTCTTTATGCATCATTGCACCTGTGAGGTATTGGATGACATTGCGAATTGCAATAGGTTGGCATTTACTATTGAGCCACTTTGGCGTAATCATGATGGGTAGCTTTTCCACCAGATCACGTATGATCTCAAAAGAAGCGGACCCTGAGCCTACGATGATACCCGCTCGTAAAGCAGTCAAAGGAGCTTTACAGCCGTTTAGTATGTTTTCAACATTTAGGCGAGACTTTAGATGTGGAGATAGATCATATGCTTCAGGTATAATGCCTGTGAGGTAAATGATTTGCCTAGCCTCAGTAGCATCTATATATTGTTTGAAGTGGTTTGCAGATAAACTCTCTTTATCGGCAAACTCCCCAATACTTGCCGACATACTATGCACTAAGTAGAAAGCAATATCTATATCATTGGGGAATAAAGCAGCTTTGATGGGTTCTAGAAAATCTACTTCTAGAACTTCTACTTTACCTTTCCAAGAGTCCAATACCTGAAATCTACTTTTATCCCTCGTACAGGCTACTATACTGTGTCCTGCTTCAATCAGTACAGGCAATAGTCGCATACCTATATATCCAGTAGCACCCGTGAGGAGAATTTTCATTTTATTGATTTATAGGCTTACAACAGTAAAGTTTGCTTTGTGTTTGATCTTGATATTTCAAAATACGAATTAGAATCCAGATACAGGTCATCCGATAGATTATTCCAAATGTAGTAAATCCCGTTTTGTGAAAAAATCTCTTACATTGCAAATTCATATACTAGTCAATGCTGCCCATCTTATATCAAGACGATCATCTCATAGTGGTAAACAAACCACCAGGCCAAGTAGTACATGCAAGTCGTATGGCTGCAAACGCACCAGAGCCTACGATGAAAATTTTGAGAAATCAAATAGATGCTTGGGTGTATCCAGTACATCGATTGGATTCTAAAACTTCGGGCGCCTTGGTATTTGCTCTGAATAAGGAGGTACAGGCTCAGTTGAATGCTACTTTCCAAGCCTCTGAAGTGTATAAAAAGTACCTCGCTATAGTAAGAGGCTACACAGAAGATGAAGGCTTAATAGACTATGCGCTAAAAAATCTTAATGGGAAAGTACAAGAAGCAACTACCGCCTACAAGACAATTTGTAAGTCGGAAATTCCTTTAGCCTTTGGTAAGCACGACAGTTCTCGGTATACGCTGGTGGCATTGTACCCAAGCACAGGACGCTATCATCAATTGAGAAAGCATATGGCGCATATCTTTCATCCTATCATTGGAGATCGCCCACATGGGTGTAATAAGCAAAACCGATTATTCAAAGAAGAATTCGGAATGATAGAGATGATGCTCCATGCTGAAGAATTAGGATTTACACACCCAATAACAAAGGAAAAAATATTAATTACCGCTGAATGTTATCCTGAATTTGCGAGAATGAAAAAAGCATTATCGCTTAACGCATCAATGTAACATCTCCCTTAAATTCTTCGATTCTACCATCTATGTATTCAACGATCACGAAGTATACATGTATGTCGTTATTCATTTTTTCTTTTCTGTGTGTACCGTCCCAAAATCTCTGTTCTTCTTCCAGTTGAATATCCTCCGCCTCATAAACGATCTCACCCCAGCGATCCGCGATCAACATGTATTGAACTCTCTCAACACTGCTGTTGCCAAATACTCTAAAGAAATCATTAATTCCATCATTGTTTGGTGAGAATGCATTTGGAATATAGACTCCTCGATCAAACTGAACCCGTACTACTATATCCGAAACTGCAGCACATCCATTAGCATCCATAACAGCTACTTCATATAAGGTTGTACTATATGGGCTTACTGCTTGGTTGAAGCAGTTTTGAGTGCAGTCCAAAGAATCTTCTGTATACCAATCAATAGTCTCTACATTACTATTTGCATTGAGGTAGGCTGTCTCACCCAGATTGATAGTGATGTCATCTCCCAGGTCAACATACACTTGAGGAGGCTCTTGTATTTGGATGATCGTATCCAGAGTGCAGCCTATGGCATCAGTGATGCGTATGGGATAAGACCCTGGGCTAAGATTTTCTATACTTGGCAATTGATCATAATCACTTTCATCAATAGTAAACAAGTAGGGTGGAGTGCCGCCTATGACTTCATTGATTTGAAAGAATCCGTCATTGAACCCAAAACATGTAATATCCTCACCAGCAAGTTTTGCTGCTGTAGGGCGCTCTGTGTTTTCACGGACCGTGACTATGGATTCAGTAGTACAACCATTGTTGTTGTCAACAACAATCAAGGTATAGTCGCCAGGATTCTGTATCGTTACAAAATCTAAGTTCGTAAAGCTCACTCCATCTATAATCCAAGAATTTGTAAACTGTGGTCCTGACGAAGAACCAATAGAATTGAGTTGGATTTCCGAAGTTACACAGTCCAATTCATCCTCTGCATTTGCCATCGCTATAGGTGCGGTAAAGTCAGCAAGGACCTCTACTTCAAATTGATTTTCACAACCCGTATTAGTGTTCAATACATTTATGGTGTATACTCCAGGTGTGGATATTTGAGGTTGGAGTATGTCCTCGTCATTGAAGCCTGTCGCTCCATTGGGAATGTCCCAGGAGTAAATAAACTCCGATCCAGTTTCAGATTGGCTAGCATCTAGAGTAATGGTGCTTGTGTTGCAATTGAGTATCGCAGGTGGATTTATATTGGCTTGAGGGACATCTTCGTTTTGCGTGACTGCAGTAATTGATTCATGAACGCAGAACGTATTTAGATCTGTGATGTGCAGTTGATACTGACCCGGGTCAGTTGCTTCATAAACGGGGTTGGTACTTACTAGATTTCCATTCTGGTCATACCATGCAAATTCTACATTTCCTATCGGTGTAGAATTGCTACCATCTAAGGTAACAGATTGTTGTGTGCAGGATAAGCCTAAGGGTGCTAAGTCATCAATCAAAGCCTCTGGGAAATTTATATTTTGCAGGACTTCAATGGTCTCCATATTGGTACATCCATTTTCAGTATTTAGGACAGACAACTGATAAGTCCCAGGCTCAGATACCATAAGGTCTAAAGTATTCGCAAGAATATTTCCTTGGCTATCCATCCATTGGAAGGAGAAATCTGGGTTTCCTTGGCCCAGCAAAGCCGTATTTAATATCTGACAATTGAGGACTTCTGGAGCGGGGATACTTAATTGTGGAATAGCTATATTTTCTGCTACCAGTATCTCCTCCATGGCCGTACATCCATTTTCATTGTTTGTGGCTATGACCGTATAGGTTCCAGAATTATCAGCGGAGAAATTTTGCACTTCGCTTACAATGTCCCCTTGTGCATTATACCAAGTGTAAGTGTAGTTGGGTGCACTGATATTCACTACATCAAGATTTGCACTTGATTGCATACAGTTTATAATGTTAGAAACTTCTGGATTTGGTTCTATGATTTCAAAATCGTCTGTTACAAGAATCTCGATAGATTGACTACAGCCAGAACTATTGTCAGTAGCTGTCAATGTGTATGTCCCAGTAGCATCGACGGTGATGCTTGCTTGGTTACCAAGTACCCCTTGCGAAAGCGTGCTCCAACTGTAGCTAACATCTTGATCAGGATCAGCCAATGAACTTTGAAGACTTACTTCCGCATTATTGCAATTGATGACTTCGGGTAAGGATGTGGTAAGATCAGGTTGATTGAAATTGTCTTCTACTAATATGCTGGTGGAATTGCTACATCCATTGGTGTTGTTTATTACATTCAAGGTATAGACTCCTGCATCATTAACTGTGAAGTCAGTAGTCTCGCTAATAACATCACCGTTTTCATTTTGCCAGTTATAAGTATAGTCAGGATCAACAGCTAAGGTGCTAAACAAATTAACTTGATCCTGGAGGCAAGAAAGAGTTCCATCACTGGCTACTTCTACTAGAGGAATATTTTCATCAGGAGTGACTACTACGGTGGAGGTGGCTGAACAACCATTACTGATACTGGATACAATCAGGGTATAAGTATCTGGATTCTCTACTTCAACTATTTCATCATTTCCTAAAAGTACATTATTGGAGTTGCGCCACTGGTAGTAAAAGTCACTTCCAGAGGAAGAGTTGCTTCCATCAAGCAGCACAGTATTGATATCACAGGTTATAATCTGGTCAGGACCAGCATCAACTACGGGGATATCAAAATCTTCAAATACCTCAATGGAAAAAGTAGAAGCACAATCACTATCCAGATCGAGTACTTCCACAGTATAGACTCCAATGGAGCTTACTTCATGCACTGCTTCGTTACTGATCAAATTTTGATTTTCGTCAAACCACGAAAATGCTAAGTTGCCAATTCCGTTATTGCTATTGATCGCATCGAGGCCAGTAGTAGGTTGAGTACACGTAAGTACAGTAGTGGGGTTGACTAGGATGCTAGGAAAGTCAGCATTGATATCGATGTCTACACTAGCTTCAGAAGTACAACCACTTTCTGTATTGGTAACTATTAGAAGGTATCTTCCAGGTACTTCCGTACGGGTGGTTTGTTCTTCAGCGTATAAGCTGCCATCAGGATTAAACCATTGATAACTGAGGTTGTCCCCCTGAGAATTGCTTGCATCTAACAAAGCTTCAGTTTCAGTACAAGTGATGGTAAATGGTATACCAGGGTCCGCCACTGGAGTAGACAGATCTTCTAAAACTTGAAATGGAAACTCAGAAATACATCCATTTTCTATATTGGTAGCAATCAAGTTGTAGTCGCCAGGGTTGTTGATGTCTAATGAATTGGTCTCGCCTATAAGATTGTTTGTGCCTACCTCATACCATTGATAGCTGATGTTATTGAGATTAGGATTCAAGCCATTGGCATTAACTGTGAAGCTGGTTTCTTCGCAATTCAAAATTTCAATATTCGATACAGTTGGTTCCGGAGCAGTAAAGTCATCCATGACTTGAATAGGTGATTCAGATTGACAACCATTGGAATTGTTTATAACGACAAAGGTGTATTCACCAGCTGTATTTACATCTACATTGACTTCATTGCTTATAATATTTTGATTCTCATCCAGCCATTGATACGTAATGTCTGGGCCTGAAGTAGAATTGAGTCCTGATAAAAGAACTTGTGGGGTAATACAATTTAAAGTTGCTATATCTGAAATTACGATTTCTGGAATATTCTCATCTGCAAGTACGGCTACTTCATCTATAGCAGTACATCCATTTTCAAGGTCTGTGACTATGAGTTGGTAACTGCCCGTTGCCGATACAGAGAGCGAAGCGGTGTTGCCAATTATGTTTCCATTGAGGGTCCACGCAAAAGATAACGTCCCTCCAGTAAGTGAGTTTCCGCTGCCTTGCAGTGTAGCTTCGTTTTGACTGCAAGTGATAGTGGCATCTGCACCCGCATCAGGAGTGGGCTCCAGGTAGTTGTCGGATACTTCTACGCTTTGCACACTGGTACAACCATTGGTGCCTGTGATGGTAACAAAGTAGGTACCTGTCGCTGATGTAGAGGCCATGCTGTCCGAGCCAAGATTGTCAGACCATTCATAGGCCACAATCTCTTGATCAGATTGACTCTCTATCTGAACTTCTAAAACTGAACAAGTAAGGATATCATTCACAATCAATACAGCTACTGGTTCATCAAGATTATTTTCTACCTGAATCGATGTGATATTGGAGCAGCCTTTGTCATCCATAACTTCAAGACTATAGTTTCCAGGTTCAGTGATAAGCGGGTTTTCTTCATTGGAGGAGAAGCCGTTAGGACCTGTCCATGCATATGTCTCCAAGATGTTGGGGCTGGTAGATGCTAAAGTGAATTCTGTAAGATTGCAGTCTAAGATTTCAGTGGGTTCAATTTCGATTTCTGGAGGGCTTATATCTTGTGCAACTTGTACTATATAATCTTGATCACATCCGTTAGGATTGGTAGCCACTAAAAAGTAGGTGCCAGGAGCACTGATGATTGGAGATTGTTCCGTTGAACTAAAGTTGTCTCCATTCCATGCATAAGTTGTTTCTTCATTGCTGTTTATGACATTTATAGGAGCACTTGGTTGGGTGCAATCTAGCGTGGGTGCTAGAACTTGGAGTAATGGAGCCTCAAAATCTTCTGTTACCCCTACGGCCATATCCGAAGTACAGCCATTTGCACCTGTGACGACTACTTCATAAGTGCCTGCTTCGCTTACTTCTGGTGCTTGCTCATTAGAGCTAAAGCCAGCTACATCCGAGGTCCACTCAAAGGTGCTGCCCGTAGGTGCATCAAGAGAAAGAAAAGGATTTGGATTTTGACAGTTAATAACTGGAG
>CALJVI010000283.1 GCA_937974575.1 uncultured Saprospiraceae bacterium
ACTCTTTGAAATACTCAATCTCGAGTGTGCACAAGCTGGCCTCAGCTGGATCACTATTCTCAAAAAGAGGGCGCACTACCGAAAAGTATTTGATGGATTTGATCCCAAGAAGATTGCAAAATACACTCAGAAAAAGATTGATAAGCTCCTACTCGATCCCGGCATTATACGGAATAAATTGAAGGTAAATGCCTTCATCAACAATGCAAAGATCTACAATGACATGATGGCAAACGGAGAAGATTTTGCAGAGTACCTATGGTCCTTTGTCGGAGGAAAACCGATCATCAATAAGTTCAAAAAACATGAAGACGCAGTAGCTACTACTGAGATTAGTGATGCTATGAGCAAGGCCTTAAAGAAGAAGGGATTCAAGTTTACAGGGAGTACCATTTGTTATGCTTTCATGCAAGCCTGCGGTATGGTCAATGATCATACGACCGATTGCTTCCGCTATAATCAACTCAAGTAAGTAGATTAATGGAAAGGTAATAATATTGGTGTGGTCTATCACATAGGTGGGCCATCACGATCCAGATTTCGGCAGAGCCTACATCTGGACGTGACCGAGTCATCCGTTCATATCGCCCGAAGGAGGGCGATACCACTACTACCTCTTGTCTCTAACGCGCTCCGCCCCGACGTTCCGTTTCACTCCAGTCGGGACAAGCTTTGTCGTGCTTTGATGCCTTTGGCATGTCGCATCTGTTGTATACTGCAAAAGCTTCAAATCTATTGAATTGTAGGATGCGCACTATTCATGGATTAAGGGCTGAATTGACTAACTAGGCCATCAAGTTTATCGCAAACGGTAATGCGCGTAGTATATCGACGGCTACAGCCACCAAAAACTATTTAAGAATGTGGAAAACTTAATTTAAGAATAACCAATGAGAATGGAATATTATCGTATTCTTGCGTCGCAAGAAGTCAAAAGGAGTAAAAGGACTGATAATCAAGTACTTTACTTCAAAAAAAATCTACGGATTTACAATCGAAATTTAAGCTTTTAGATAAAGCCGTGGCATGGATAGTTAGGTTAAAACAATCCTGCCTATATTGTTTTAACATTGAACTCGGCAGCAGGGACACCCTTACTCGCCATTCTTTCCTCCCACTCTTCAGGATCTTTGCTCATCATCCTCTTTTTCTTTTCTGCCAAGAGACTTTGAATAGTGCCAAAGTGATCTCCCTGCTGAAAGACTTTGTTCTTAGTAAACCAATTGACGAATGTGCCTGCCTTCTTTCTATTCTCTTGATCTGACTGCTTGTCTTGTTTTTGAAAAAGGTTTGACTTGCGTTCAAAAATAGCCCAGGCAAATTCGAAATAGATGTCCTCAAAGCCTACAAACTCACTACTGCCTTTAGATATTTCAGGAACGATTTGCTTGTAAGCAATTGCAGGAATAATATTGCGCTTTACCAATAGACGATAAGCTCTTAATTGTGATCTGGTAAAGGCGTGCAGAAGACTTTCTTCTGTAGGCACCTGCCCATCTTCTACCTTTAGGAAAGTATTCGTATCGGTATCTTTTTCGGTAAATACAAATGTCAAAGCAGTGACCCGCTTTCCACTTCTAATGTATACAAGGTTTATGAGTTCAAGACTTGTGAATTTATTGATCTCTTTTTTAATGGTATCCAGTACACGCTCTCTAAAACTATTGAATCGGGGATACTTCCCTTCGATACCCAGTATAGCTTTAAGTTTTTCAACTTCGTAAGTCAGTTTACTTACTTTTTCATGTTTACGCATTCTATCACGCTGCGCTTTGAATATCTGGAACATCCTAATGGCATGCCCACTCTTCATTTGCATTGCTTCCAATCTGTTGATCTGGGCATACTCATTGAGCTGCAAAAGGAATGGCTTTAGATCCTCTGCAAAAAGAAATCTTAGAGAAACTTCTTGATGTTCATTCCGCACAGGCATTACAGATTGAAACCAATTGATTTTGCCAGGAAAAGCTTTTCCATCAATTTTTAGATCTGTAGGAAAACGTATTTTTTTATCAAGGATGATATCTGTGAATCTTTGCATCTCCTCGTAAAGCCCCCCCCACTTCTTGCCATCTGCTTTGAGTACAGACTCTAATTTCTTAACGGATATGACTTGTTCGTGAAAACGCTTTTGACTTTTGGGATCAATATTAGAAATAAGATATAGAATAACCTTTTGCTCTCTAGCTGTAAGCTGATACTGCGCATTGAAAATAAACCTATTCTCAATTCTGGCTACTGTATTACTCGATGCTGTACTAAGTTGTTTTGTCATTGTATTACACTTCTATTTTAATAGCGACAACGCGCAAGATAGATATGTTGTCAAGAATACCAAGAGATCACACTGCCCTGTTATTGTTGTCATATATTAAATGAATTCATAATTCGTTATTTACACCCTGAAGGCGTTGTCTTTAAGCCCTGACTATGTTGTTATTACAAAATAACCCCTGTTTATAGTGTCATTTACTTCGATATTCCCTGAGTACGTTGTCCTTATCTTTCATTTTCCCTGATTGTGTTGTCGTTTGGCTCTTAATACTCCTATTGTTTTTTCTTGTGTGGCCCCAAAACCCTTTAAAAATAGGGGTTTCAGAGTAATAGCTCTTTAATTATACCCTGTACATGTTGTTATTTAAGATCTTGTCCATGTTTTCTCTGTGCATTCCTAATCATGTTGTCTTTAAATAACTGTCTATGTTGTCTAAAAGCCCTATCCATGTTGTTATTTAACCCTATTCATGTTGTCAATTGCCCCTA
>CALJVI010000284.1 GCA_937974575.1 uncultured Saprospiraceae bacterium
TAATCCTGTAGAAAAATATGTAACCGTCACGGAACAAAAAGACATACTCATCACCCAGCATCTAGTGTTCAAAGGTATATTTTGGGGCTACGATTTTTTCTTTTAATCTCGATTCATTTTTTAGTCTCATACTGATTAGGGCGATCCCCCTGTCACGATTATATGAGTAGGTCCATTGTAGATCTTGGCCGCGTCAGGGGTCAGGCCCCTCCGGGCTCGCGATTCCGCTCGGTACCGCCTTGAGCATGGATATCGTTTGTTATCCTAAATTCGTTAATTCAAGATTGTCATTTTTGCCCAAAGCATGGAAAAGGCGGCACGGCTTCTTGCAGTCGCCCCCTACATACCCTTATCGCAAAAAAAAAGGATCACACCTTCAAAATGTATCATCTAAGGCAGCAAGGCCTCAATGATAACATCACTGATATTTAGTCAATTACAACAAATTCTTCCTATGTTTGCACAAGCTAATTTGCTATACTAGAACAATAAATAATCGAAAACATTACTTCACTCCGTTTGTTTCATTTTGGTGCCTAATTAATCATTAAACATCTTCACTACTATTGGTCTATTCCGATCGTAGGGTTCTACACATAAAAAAATATGCAGCGACAGATCATCATCAGTATCATAGGCCTCCTAATCATAGCTGGAGGATACTTTGGCAAAGAAAAGATGGCATCCAGAGAAAAACCAACACGCCCAAAAGAAGTAAGAACTACGCCTATCGTATTCACCCAAACTGTAAAGAATGCAGATACACCTATTTCTGTGAAAGCCAGTGGTAATCTAGCTGCTAGAGATCGGATAGAAATATTTGCCGAAGTACAGGGTATATTTGAAAGCAGTGCGCATAGATTCAAGCCCGGTGTATATTATAAAGAAGGAGACTTGCTCATCCTACTCAATAGCGATGAACATAGAGCTAATCTGAAAGCGCAAAAAAGTCAACTCTATAATCAGGTCGTTTCCATCTTACCAGATCTAAGATTTGATTACCCGGAAGCATTTCAAAAATGGGAATCTTATGCCAATAGCTTCAGTGTCGAAAATAGGCTTCAAGCACTACCGGCCAGCTCTTCAGATCGAGAAAAATTATTTATAGCCAGCAAGCCGATCAACTCTACCTGGTACACTATAAAAAATTCAGAGGAACGCCTTGCAAAGTACTCTATTTATGCACCATTCAACGGTATCCTTACCGAATCAAATATTGATAAGGGAGCATTGATCAGAGTAGGTCAAAAGCTGGGTGAATTCATCAACCCTAGTAATTACGAATTGGAAGTAGCGCTAAATAGCAGCTATGCGGATTTGCTAAAAGTCGGCAACTCTGTTACACTCAGCAATGTAGAAGGTTCTAAAACTTGGAATGGAAAAGTAAGCCGTCTCAACAGCCTTATTGACCCAAACACACAAACACTTCAGGCATATATTCGTGTGAATGGTAAAGGCTTGAGAGAAGGCATGTATCTAGAAGCCAATTTGAAGGCAAAAAATGAAGCAAATACTTATGAAGTATCTAGAAAGTTGATTGCCGAGAATAATAAAATTTATATTCTTGAAGGAGATCAAATAAAATTGAGTGAAATAGAGATTGTACACTTTACAGAAACAACTGCAATAGTGCGTGGGCTAGCTGACGGTACGGAGATTCTAGAAAGATCTTTACCTGGCTCATACGACGGAATGACCGTGAAACGATATGAGGAATAAATTTTTCATTATCCCAATTTTTCAATTCACTAAACCAAAGTATGAGAAATTTTATTTCCTTTTTTATTAAGTACCCTGTAGTTGTAAACATTGTCATGTTGTCCGTAGCGGTTTTTGGCTACCTCGGACTACAGCAAACCAAATCATCTTATTTCCCCCTAGACGATTCTAAGTTGATTTTTATCAACATCGTATACCCTGGAGCCTCTCCAGCAGAAATAGAAGAAGGAGTAGTTCTAAAAATTGAAGACAATCTTAGAGGCTTAGTAAATATTGACCGTGTGACCTCTGCATCTAAAGAAAATGCAGCTACTATAACTGTTGAAATAGAGGAAGGCGCAGATATAGATATTATTCTTGCCAATGTAAAGAATGCTGTAGACAGGGTCCCTTCCTTTCCGACAGATATGGAGCCTCCTGTGATTTCCAAACAAGAAAACATCAATCAGGCGATTTCCTTTACGGTCAGTGGCGAAGGAGTTCCTTTAAAAACGCTAAAAGATGTTTCACGGAAAGTAGAAGATGACATTCGAGCAATAAAGAATATTTCTCAAATAAGTTTGAGTGGTTTTCCTTCTGAAGAAATAGAAATTGCAGTAAGAGAAAACGACCTGTATGCTTTTAATCTCACTTTTGCGGAAGTAGCTGCAGCTGTTAGAAATTCAAACATCATAACTACAGGTGGTAATATCAAAACAGATACAGAGGAATATTTAATTAGAGCCAACAACCGATCCTACTATGGAGATGAATTAGACTACATTGTAGTGAAATCAAGTCCATCCGGGCAAGTCATACGCTTGAAAGATATTGCTGAAATACGCGACAAATGGTCAGAAAATCCAGACAGGATCCATTTCAATGGAAACCCTGCCATCCAAATAGCAGTAAGCACTACCAATAATGAGGACTTACTCTATGCCACTGAAAAGGTCAAAGAGTATATCTTAAACTATAATGAGAAGAGCGAGCTCATTAAATTAAAAATAAGTCGAGATGCTTCTATCGCATTGAACAATAGACAGAATCTTCTGATCAAGAATGGGATTCAAGGAATTCTTCTGGTTTTGCTTTTTCTCTCTATATTTTTAAAGCCAAGTATTGCTTTTTGGGTAGCTGTTGGACTCCCCTTCTCTTTTCTAGGTCTTTTTATTTTTGCACCAAATTTTATGACCATAAATGTAATCTCCTTATTTGGGATGATCATTGTAATTGGAATCTTGGTAGATGATGGAATTGTAATTGCTGAAAACATTTATGATCAATACGAAAAAGGGAAATCTAGATTTCAAGCCGCCATCGATGGAACGATGCAAGTCTTTCCGCCTATTATTGCAGCTATCCTTACTACTATAATAGCTTTCTCTACCTTCATCTTTTTACCAGAAAGATTAGGTTCGTTTTTTGGACAGATTGCAAAGGTTGTAGGAATCATTTTAGCGATTTCATTGATTGAAGCATTCCTGATTTTACCAGCTCACTTAGCACACTCAAGAGCACTGAACCGAGAGTCCAAACCTTTCTTCATTAATGTCTGGGCAGATAAGGCTATCTCATGGATTCGAGACAACTTGTATGTACCTGTTCTTAGGTTTGTACTGAACTATAAAATATTTGGCTTTGCACTTCCATTAGCTTTCCTATTATTAACATTTGGAGCTATACAAGGAGGCATCATACGCTTCACATTTTTTCCAAGTGTAGCCTCTGACAGGATTGCGATCAGCCTAAAAATGCCTCAAGGAACCAATGAGGCTGTAACAGATTCACTAATCACAGTAATTGAAAAGGCCACCTGGGACGCAAATAAAGAACTGACTGAAAAGCAAACAGGTAATTTAGCAGTTATAGAAAACACTATTCGACGTCTTGGACCTGGCACAGCAAATGCATCTTTAACCATCAACTTACTTCCTGGAGAAGATAGAAATATTCAAGCAACTGAAGTTTCAAAAGTAATTCGTGAAAAAGTGGGCCCCATTTATGATGCAGAGAGTGTTGTCTATGGGTCTGGAAATGCATTTGGTGGTTCTCCAGTATCTATATCTCTGGTAGGCTCAAATATCTATGAATTAAAACAAGCGAAGAAAGACTTAAAGATTGCTCTTCGAGAAAATACTAGGTTGGCAGATGTGACTGACAACGATCCGGCTGGAATAAAAGAAATAAAAGTAAAGCTAAAAGATAATGCATATTTACTTGGCCTCACATTAAACGGAGTCATGTCTCAAGTGCGTTCTGGATTCTTTGGAGCTGCAGTGCAAAGATTCCAAAGAGGTCGCGATGAAATTAGAGTGTGGGTTCGATATGACCAATCTAACCGAAGTAGTATTACTGATTTGGATAAAATGCGCATTGTTACACCCAATGGCAGTCGAGTCCCATTAGCCGAAATAGCTTCCTATGAAATAGAACGTGGTGATGTCGTCATTAATCACCTAGACGGAAGAAGAGAAATAAGAGTAGATGCAGGTTTGAAAGACGCCAAAGATTCTGCGGCAGAAATACTTACTGATATCAAAGATAATGTGATGCCCAATTTAATAGCAAGATATCCAACTGTCACTCCGCTATATGAAGGACAAAATAGAGCTTTCGCAAATATTGGCGAAGCTTTGTCGAGAGTCATATGGTTCATCCTTATCTTGATGTATGCAGTGATTGCCTTTGTCTTTAGATCCTATGGTCAACCCCTTCTCTTATTCATCTTGATCCCATTTTGTTTTGTGGGTGTTGCTTGGGGGCACTGGATACATGGTCAAAGTATAAATATCCTCTCTGGCCTTGGTATCGTAGCTCTGATCGGGATATTGGTCAACGATGGACTGGTCTTGATAGAAAAATTTAATCTCCTCTTAAAAGACGGCGTCCCCTATCGTAAAGCCATGGTTGAAGCAGGAAGATCTAGATTTAGAGCTATATTTTTGACTTCACTTACTACTGTCGCGGGATTGGCGCCATTGATTTTCGAGAAGAGTTTTTCTGCTCAGTTTTTAATACCCATGGCTATTTCGGTCGCCTACGGTATTGCATATTCGACTTTCATGACTTTATTTCTATTGCCTCTTTTATTGGCTGTAAAAAACAGTTTTAAGGTAGGATTAAAATGGTTTTGGACAGGTGTAAAGCCATCTAGAGAATCTGTTGAACGCGCCATCATAGAGATGAAGTATCAAGACTCCGCAACTGACGAACATTAAGGCCTAGCATTTATAATTGCTGTTCATTTTTTGAATTATTTAGTTTTATGAAAAATACAATATTCATTTTTGCACTCTTTTTAACTTTCCAACTTAGCGGGCAAAATGTACTCACGCTGGAAGAAGCAAAATCGATTACGCTTGCTAATAACTTTGGAATCCAATTGGCTAAAAATCAAGTCGAGATCACCAAGAAACAAGCGGACAAGAAACTAAATGGCTATCTCCCTACGGTTGGTGCCAATGCTGGACTGAATGGACAGTTTGGTGGATCTTCACAAAAGTTCAGTACAGGCCAAGAAGCCAGTACCTCCAATGCATTTACCTGGGGTGCCAATGCTGGAGTAAATGCCAACTATACCCTGATAGACAAACGACGTGACCTCACCCTAGAGCAACTCAATGAGACACTAAACTTAACCAACCTACAGCTCAAACAAACCATCGAAAACAATCTCTTTCAACTCTATAATGGCTATTATCGAGTAGCACAAATTAGCAACAGTCTAAATGCTTTACGCGAAGCCATCAAGATATCCAGAGAGCGATTGCGCAGAGTGCAAACTCAATTTGATTATGGTCAGGGAACAGGTTTGACTGTCCTTAACACGAAAGTAGATATCCAAAGAGACAGTGTAAATATCCTGAATGCAAAATTGGAACTTGAAAACGAGAAAAGAAATCTCAATGTCATCATGGGCAGATCCACTTCCGAAAACTTTAGCGTAGAAGAAGAAATACTATTATCAGATAATATCGATTTGGACGAACTGGTCAGTCAATCTAAAAAAGAAAACCTTGCGCTAAAATTGATATACCAAAATCTTGCACTCAATGAGATGAACCTAGGCATCATAGAAGCAGAGAAAAAGCCTACCCTCAATGCGGGTGCCTCCTACAACTTCAACTACAATGACAGTCCTAAAGGAGCCTTCATTGACCTCTCCAATTCTCGTGGTCTAGCCGCCAATCTAAGTCTCAATTGGACCATATTTGATGGATCTAGAGAAGCACGTCAAGACCTCCTGGCGATGAATCTATCCAATCAAAAATTGCAAGCCGATCAACTTATACAACAGCTCGAAAGAGACATCGTCAACGCTTGGGCAAGTTACCAAAATGCGATATTCGTATTGCAGGTAGAAGAGGATGCTATAGCGACTGCGCAAGAAAATTTTTCAAGGACAGAGGAAGAGGTAAAATTTGGACGCCTTACTTCTCTAGAATTCAGACAAGCGCAACTCAATCTGCTGAATGCGCAGACCAGTCTGATCAATGCTAAATTTAATGCTAAATTAAGAGAGGTCCAACTCATGCAGTTGGCTGGGAGATTGATAGAGTAAGCTTCAATCTTCTTTCATCAACTTCCATGTCATACTGGCCAACAGAGCACCGATCACAGGTGCTAGTATATAGATCCACAGCTCCGTCACATGCC
>CALJVI010000285.1 GCA_937974575.1 uncultured Saprospiraceae bacterium
TAATTTGGTAGTTTTTGAATGTAAAAAATCATCATATTTCAATAAGACATTCAAGGTCAAAAGCACACACTAGATGTGCTACAAAAAAAGCATCTTTTTTGTATCTGTGACTTTACCATCAACCATTAAGCTGTAAAACAAAAAGGAACCCACTCTATAACTAGGCTTCTGAAGTACTAAAGAATTATTCCCAGGCACTAAATGGATTTCTTTATTCATCACTTCCTCTCCTTTTGCATCAACGAACAAAATCTGTGCGTCTAAATATGCCTCGGAATAAATTTCAATAGTAGTTTCGTCAACTACAGGATTTGGAAAATTCTGACTCAAAACCAACTTACTCATCTTCACATTTTGAGTCACCTCAGTAAAACTCAAAGACAAAGATTGCTTTCTATACTGTTCATCATAGATTTCAGGAGCAATACTTTTTTGCAAAAATTCAATCACCTCATCAATATCACAATCTTTATGAACGCTTACTTTTAAGCTAAAAATAGATTGATTGCTTACAATTTTCTGAGGACTAGCTTGTGTATTCCAAGTGAACTTGAGTCGTCCAGAGGCTTCATCGTATATAAAATTATTCTTATTTATAGTCAACTCGGAATCAGATACTAAATCTTCGAAAATGATATACTCAGGATTTAAAAACAAATCAAACTGCAATCCAAAGGTCTCTATAGCTTCTCCAATTTTAAATTCAATTTCTCGAACTTCTCCTGCATTCAAATTATCATTTTCTACTTTTAGTACATGGTTATTCATGTAACGTTGTTCAACATGACCACCATTCAAGCTAGCCCCATCGCCATCAATGTCTCCTAATTTTACAGCTAAAAAATCTGCATTCGTAACATCATTATTTAATTGACCTAAAACAATCTCCCTTGGATAATTATCCAAAAATGGATTTGTGCTATCTGTAAATACAAAATTTGCATCTACAAACTTCCAAGCAATTTCAGCAGGAAATTGATCAATTCGTTCTAAGATTAATTGCCTAATAGCTACTATGTCTGAGATACTTACGGAGTTGCTGTTATCTACATCAATAGCGATAATTTTATATGGGTCAACAATTTTACGTGTCTGTAGAATATGAGCTACTATTAACACCATATCGAATGTACTAATCCCACTTCTCTCTACAGGAATATCCGAGACTGTCACTATATAATCTTCGCCTGCAGGCAAATCAGGTAAAGTATAAAATCCGTTTGCATCAGTGGTCGTAAAAAATACTCCGTTCGCCACTACCTCCATATTTGCTATTGGATTTCCACGGACATTGAGCAATCTTCCAGATATGTCTATCTCCGCAGAACCACAACTAAACATATTATCTTGTACCTCTATGCTTGTATTACAAATCGTCGCATTTCCCTCCAGATCTGTAGCCGTTAGCATTACATTTTGAAGACCTATATCTGCACAAGTAAATGTATTAGGAGAGAGTGTAAAAGTCAATAAATTAGCCGGAGTACAGTTGTCAGAAACACTAGCAATCATAAATGATGGATCAATGAAAATAGCACCATTTTGAGTCATTTCGATAACTACACCACTCTTACAAATCAAATTAGGAGAAAGACCATCCTTCACAGTTATCATCTGTTCACATACTGTGGCATTTCCACAATTATCAAAGGCAGTATATTCTATCACATGGACACCGTTAGGATAAAACCCACTTGCATCTCCATTTGAAGAATCTGAATATGGACTATTATTTTGAATAGAAACCAGACCGCTACAATCTGTAGCATCTGATATAGAAAGATTTACATAAGTAGTCGAACAGTCATTTGAAAAATTAAGTACTAGGGTATCCGCTGGACAAGTAAAAACAGGAGCCGTATTGTCTATGACATCTATTCTTTGAACATGCGTATATTCTCCTTCATTGCTACCACTGTTGGGGTCATAAATACACCAGTTGATTACGGTCCAAGTTCTAAAGATTGTATAGCAAAATGCGCTAGAAGAAAAATTTTGATCCTCGATATTGGTGAGTACATTTTTGCAACCTATTCCAGAGATCACTGGAGAGCCTGTAAAACTCGTATCAGCAGTTCCAGAGCAAAAGTCAACAGTTATATTTTCTGGATAAGTGATATCCAATACTGCATTATCCAAGATTGAAATTGATTGTTGACAGGTACTAGAATTTCCATGTACATCCACTGCCGTCCACAACCTTTGCACAAGACCTACACCGCAATCAAGACTCTCCGTATCTTCATAATATACGGTATCAATGCCACAAGCATCTGAATAAAGTGGCACACCTAAAAGTGCAAGATTTTCCAATTCATCTTGACAATCAATTGTCTTATTGGCTGGACAAGTCAAATTAGGCCCAAAGAAATCTTTTACCGTAACTTCGATCCAACAATCATTGAACAATCCAAAATTATCATAAACTCTTAGCTGCACAAGTGAAGGGATATCTGTTACATCTTCACAATAAAATTCAACGAAATCATTAAAAGGCTCGGCCCCCCTTCTTACTTGTATTCGATCAAGAGCGCAGTTATCAAAACTTCCTTCATCAAACGTTGAAGCAAATATGCGCGCCACACCAGAAGGAAGTAAACTTACACTTATGCTATTTTCACATATCGGAGTAGGTGGCGTATTATCAACGATATTCACTACCATTGCACAAACTGTGCTATTATCACATGCATCTATGGCTCTATATGTAACTGTATATTCCCCAGCTGGTACGCCATCATATGGACCATGCCCAATACCAAATTGCCAGCTTGGCGTAATTGTAAAATCGGAGCATTCATCCGTACCGGTTATTGTAGGAAGTAATATGCTTGCATCACAGGTAAAGCTATTGGCACTCACAATGATATCTGCTGGGCAAGAAATTCCTGGACCAATCTTATCTCTCAATTCAATAATTTGATCAAATTCCTGAGTACTGTTTGTGCACACATCCAAGGCCAACCATTTTCTAATCGTTGTAGTTCCTCCTCCACAAGTATTAAATACTTGATCACTGTATAGTATCGAAATTTCACAATAACCTCCTGGTTCTATCTCTCCACCTTCTATCAATGGCTTGCCAGTAAGTGCAAGATCATTAGGGTCGTTTGTGCCACATGTCAATGCCTCTGCTCCATTTAAATGATCGGGAAATACTACATCATTTAAAGTAGATCTCAATAAATATATAAACTGAACACACTGACCTTGATTCCCACTTTCATCTTCAACCAACCAAGTTCTTTCTATACGCGCCGTGACTACATTACCATTGTGAGAGGACAAACAATCCATATCATATGCTTGATCAAAAAATGCAAGATCGCTATTTTCAAATTCGGTACAGTTATCATTAACTGATGGATACCCGATGGAATCTGGACTCATTGGAGCATTACATGGTATAAATATTTCTGGACAAATGAATTGAGGTGACGTTTTATCTACTACATTAAGGTCTGTTTCACAATAGGTATTATTGTCATAGTTAACTGTCCTAGCAGTCACTGTAGTTCCTACTTGAGCACAAGTCAAAGTATTTCCTAAGAAGTTGAAATTTTCGTCATATAATTCAACCCCAAGATTTGGGCAGTTAGCAAGATTTCCTTGAAAAAGTATAGGTAGTGTAACTACGAAAAAACCGTCTTGATTAAGATTGATCTCTAGCTGATCATTACAGGCCAATGTACATTGACTATGCAATGCCATTGTGCTACTTGAGGCAAAAGCCAACAAGCACATGAACCTCATAAGCAAGCGCTTATAAGCTGAAATACGGTTTGTAATATGTAATCGAGTATTATCCATTCCTATAGGAACAATGGGATATTAAAAATAACTCTTAATAATTGACTACTGGCTCTGAAAACGAGCTACTTCAAAGAGGGAATGAGATATGATAATCTCTTCTTTGATGGTAACGGTTTATGAGAAAAAGTAGACTTAAAATAATCAGTAGTACAGTGTAAAACCGTTTATACATCAGAATGATTTATTTATTTTGAAAAATATATAAGCAAAATAAATAATAACACCTTCAGTTTTAAACGGTATAAAAGGTTTGGGAGGCCCTCCTCTACCATTGCAGAGAAAGGCCATCCCAAAAACCATATCTTGATCTATCTGCGTTTTCTATTTTTCGCAGCACGATCTTTATCTTTATTGCCAAATTCAAAACTCAAAGTCAACTCGTGAGAGCCGTTGTTGTACCTCTGAAATCTTTGAAAAGCAAAGTCGTATGAATAGTAAATTCTGAAAACATCTAATTTTGAACCTAGTAGAAGGCCGATGTTTCCACCGGTACCAGATCGATACGAAAGACCTGCAATGATCTTTTCCTCAAGATACTTAGCTTTAAGGTTGAAGTCAACTCCAAATGGAGAATCCTTTGCTTTTCTTATCAACATTGAAGGCTCTAGAATAAAATTGAATCCTTCTACTTCAAAAGAGTGTCCAACTGCAAGCATATAATATCTTGCAAATCCTGTGTCTTCTTGTATACCGTTAGGATTAAAATTTAATCGTTGGCTGATCAAGTTCGGAATAGACAATCCGAAAAAAGTAGATTCTTTATATCTACCCCATACTCCTAATGAAGCATCGAAGTAACTTTTACCGTCTGTTGTTTCCAATAGCAAGATATCATCAGCATCCACTAATGGATTATTCATATATGATGTAGGCACTCTATTGCCTTCAAATTCTGTAGAGAAACCTACTCCTAGCTTCAAATTCTCAAAGCGATTGAATTGAAAAGCATAATTAAGCTGAACTCTAGTTCTACTTAATGAAGCGATATCTTCTTTGAAAATCATAGCACCAAGCCCAAATGTTGGTGAAACTAGGCCATTGTAAGATAAAGCATATGACTTAGGCGAACCTTCAAATCCCGTAAACTGCAATCTTGCATTAAGAAAGAGTTCATTGGTGCCATTAAAACCAGCTGCCGCTGGATTAATTAACACAGGATTAATATGATAGTGATTATAAATGCTTTCATCCTGTGCTCTTAATGCCCCAAAAAGGACAACACATACTAGCATAGAAAGTAAATACTTCATAGGATTATTATTTGATATGCTCATTGCAAAAAATTTCTTGTTATCTGTAATTTGTTTTTCGGATTATTTTACTCTCTCAGAATGGTTATATGTCCTTTGAATGGAACTGACTCACCTGTAGATGCATCTTCTAAAATAAACACATAGAAGTATCCTCCCGCTGGAAGATCTTGACCTTTTCTGTTCGTACCCTCCCAAGTGTTATCGTAGTTGTCAGCAAGGAATACAAGCTGACCCCATCTGTTGTATATTTCTAATGTATTGATACTGCCTGGTGCACACTGGATAAGGAAGCTATCGTTCTTACCATCTTTGTCTGGTGTGATGATATTTCTAGTTTCCATGCATTCCCCTCCAAATTGATTAGAGACGACTACTGAATCTACAGCAAAACACTCTTTTGCATCTTTAACTACTACAAAGTAAGTTCCAGCAGTCAAATCACAACATTCAGCGGTATTACATCCTCCACCTCCAGGGTTGTTCCATTGATAAGTATAAGGCGCAGTTCCTCCTGATGGCATTGCAGTTGCACATCCATCTCCAGTAAGCATTCCGCTTTCTGGAACCACTGTAAAGTCAACATTGAGCGCATTAGGTTCTGAAATCACGATTGGAGGAGTCACAAACTCTGTACCCTCCTCGTCTGTAACAGTCAAGAAGTATGTACCTGCTAGAAGTCCACCAATATTTTGGGTCTCATCTCCAGTACTCCACCTATAAGTGTATGGCGCAAACCCTCCTAGACCTTGTCCAATAATTGCTCCTGTAGCATCTCCATTACAATCCACATTATCAGCAGTAGTTACAGCACTTAGCGCTACTAATTCACCAATCTCCAAAATAAATTCTTTGACTAAAGAACAGCCAAGCGCATCTGTAATAATTACACTTTGTGGACCATCACAAAGAGCTACTGCTGGATTTGTATTCTCTTCCGAAGAAGACCACAAGAAAGTATAAGGTGCCTGCCCACCGGAAAGCTGCTCAACTTCAGCAATTCCATCACATGTCATATCATCAGAAGCATTACTCCTTTTGTTGATTTCTGCAATAATTTCAGAAGGAGCATCAAGCTCATATGTACCACCAACCTGAGTGGTTCCATTTGCATCAGTAACAGTAACACTGTAAGTACCTGCTCCCAGTCCGATAGCATCCTCCGTATTTTGAGCATCACTCCAGTTGAATGTATAAGGCATAACACCTCCCGTCACAGTAATATCAATACTTCCATTCTCATCTCCAAAACACTGGATTTGAGTAATATTTACTGTTTCTGATATAGTAAGTGGCCCGATGTTATTCAATATAACGAATGAGGCAATAGCAGTACATTCATTTGCATCCGTAACCGTTACTATATGTAATCCTGCAGATAAGTTTTCTTGGTCCGGAGTAGAAGGCAAATTACTTGGTGACCATTCATATGAATATGGAGCCATTCCTCCAGTCACAGTTGTATTGATCGCGCCGTCATTTCCTGCTGTCTCATGCATCAAATCAGCGTCTATAATAATTGCAGCTAAATCCTCTAAATCAATAGTTACATCCTCTTCTTGCCCATTGGCATCTGTAATGGAAAGTATGTAATTACCAGCACAAATATCATCTCTTGAATAAGAAGGATTTGCAGTGGATAATGTTTGTGTCTCTCCATCGCTCCATACCAAACTGTAAGGTGCATCTCCACCTTGTATCTGCATAGAAACAGATCCGTTACAATCGCCATTACAAGTTGGATCATTTTCTATAAGACTCTCCACATTTAAAGGAAGTGGAATTCGATCTACTTCATAGTCTGGAGAAATAACGATACATCCATTATTGTCAGTTACGGTCACTTTATATGATCCCGCTTTTAGGTTTGTCAAATCTTCACTCATTTCCTGATTACTCCACTGATATGCATAAGGAGGTGTACCACCATTAACTGTAATATTGATAGATCCATTATTAGGAACAACTTCATCAATAATTACTGGATTAGCTCCAATACTTAGTGCTAATAAAGGCTCGTCAATTCTGCAAGTAGAAAATACTTGCTGCCCTTGTGCATCAGAGATGGTAGCAGTGTATACACCTGCACAAAGATCATTTATATCTTGAGTAGAAGCAGCAAAACCATTTGGTCCAGCCCACGAATAGAGATAAGGTGGCTGTCCACCTTGTACTACGATGTCAATTTCACCAGTACATTCTCCAAAACAATCTACATCTATTTCAAATTTATTTTCAATATTCAAGAATGCTCCTAAGCTTATAATTCTAGATGCTGTACAACCATTCTCATCAATTACAGTCAAGTTATAAGTTCCTTCGGCTAAGCCAGTAATATCTTCTGAAGTAGAAGTAAAACCATTTGGCCCAGTCCATGAGAAGGTATAGTTTGGAGTACCGCCTGAAACGCTGATAAAGATAGCTCCGTCGTTTCCATTTGCAGTTTCTCTTTCTATTTGATCAAGTCCAATACTTAATTGTGGTGGCGACTGCACTAAAAAAGTCTGAATATCCGTTTGTCCTCCAGCATCAGAAACAGTCAAAGTATATTCGCCAGCACTCAATCCACTAATATCCTTATCTGTAGAGAATCCCCAATTGTAGCTATAAGGCTCTACTCCACCATTAACAACAGGCGAGATAGATCCATTGAAGTCTCCAAAACATCTAACATTATTAACTGTACTACCAGTAGCATTGATTACTAGTGGATCAGCATCGAATAGTACTTGATAAGATTCTATTATGGTACATCCCTGTGAATCTGTAACCGTCACTGTGTAAGTACCCATCGTCAAAGCAAAGTTATCTTCATTAAAATTATTATTACTCCAAGCAAAACTATAACCTGGTGTACCACCTGACACAGTAAGATCTATACCTCCGTCGTTTTGCCCAGGAGAAGATTCGGATGTAATCTGAGCAGAAATACTAAGTGGTGCTTGTGGTTGGTCAATCAAAAATAAAACAGACTCCGCAATTGCTCCAACAGCATCTGTTACGGTCAACTGGTATGAGCCAAAAGCCAGGCCACTGATGTTAGCTGTATTTGCTGCGAAACCATTCGGTCCACTCCAGCTGTATGAATAAGGGGTTGCTCCGCCTGTAACAGAAGGATTAATTGAGCCATCCATTTCTCCAAAACAAGAAATCCTTGCTACTTGAGTAGCACCACCATTAATAGCCAATGCTTCTCCAGCAGTTTCTACTTGTATAGTTCTGCTTCTTACACAACCTCTCGAATCCGTAACATTGATTACATAAGTACCTTCTGTCAATCCAGAAAGATCTTGCGTACTTGCACCGTTTACGTTTGGACCTGTCCAACTGTAAGTATAAGGAGCATCTCCTCCTACAACATCGATATCAAGAGAGCCATCATTGGCACCTGGAATAGATTGTGGATTTTGTCCCGCTATGTTAATATCAAGAGAAGCTGCAGGACCAGCTACATCAAAACATTGATCTACACTTTCACCATTGGTATCTACTACAGTAACACAGTAGTTACCAGCTGCCAAGCCCATTAAGTTGGCTTGATTAGAACCTGTATTCCAATTGATACTATATGGAGCAACACCACCAGAAAGAGCTAAAGCTACACCTCCTGTATTTTCACCAAAACAAGGTGTATCAGTTATGATAGTTGTACCAGCTGGAGAACCAGGTCCTCCTATTGGGCCGATAGTTAAATTTGTTCCTACAGTACGACTGGTTACGACTGTACAATCATTTGCATCTGTAATAGTCACATTATATGTAGCTGGTGCAAGACCAGTCAATGAAGCAGTAGTTTCTCCACCTGCCCAGAGGTATTCGTATGAAGGTGTACCTCCGGTAACATTTAGAGAAATCGTTCCATCGTTTGAAGAACCAGCAGTCGTATTAGTTGCAGATGAATTAGGCTGAATAGAAGTTGGTTCTGTAATCTGGAAGGTAGCACTCGCCATAGCTCCTCCGTTGTCAGTCACATCAACAGTATAGCTACCAGGACCTAAATCAGAAATATCTTTTGTGCTTGCACCATTTGACCAACTATATGTAAGAGGTGTTTCTCCGCCTGAAACGAATAAAGTAATAGCTCCATCTTGATCACCATTACAAGTCACATCACTTAATAGACTAGCGGACTCATCGATTGATAATTCTGCTGCTCCACATACACAAGTGACTATTGGAGCACCAGGGGTTCCACCACAGTCAACATTTACACTTCCGTTGGTTGCTGCTACAGGAATCTCTTCTCCTGCGCTTCCATCTTCCGCAACTACGGCTGCAAATTCAGTTGGATCACTTGTAATAGATACTGCACTAGAGGTACCTTGCGCTCCGATTACATCGAAACAGAATTCACCAAGTTGCTCACAGTTTTCAAGATTCAAATCTGCGCCTGTTAAAGAAATATAGATCACGGTGATATGCCCTTCATTGCTTGAAGGTTCGTTTGCTTGAATATTATTCACTGCACTATATCCAGTATAGTCCAATACATCAGTATCATACTCTAGTGTAAAACTCATAGAAGCTATACCTGTAGCTCCTGTAGCAAGAATAGGGACACACACCTCATCGGAAGGGCAAGCATCCACCTCACATACTATCAAATTAAATCCTTCTGAATTGGTAACTGTGATGCTACCATTTGTAGTATTTACAATAGTTAAGTCTTGCTCAGAATCAGCATCTGGGCCATCTATTTTTACTGTCTCTATAGGGTTAGGAATACTTGAAAAAGTCAACGGACTCATCTGTCCAGAATTGCCAATCACATCAAAACACATATCATACAATACCGTTCCATTAGGAAGACTCACTTCGGCATTTGCCATGAATGGTGCATTCCAAATGAAAGACAAATTGCCCGTTGCAGCTTCGTTTCCACTAAGGCTTGAAATAGCTGAATTTACATTTTGTATGCCTGTATAATTAAGGATAGCTGGATCAAAGTCTACACTCCATCCAAATCCTAAAATATCATCAAATCCTTCATCCACAGTCACCGGAACACATACATTCGTACCTGCATCTCCTCCACTATTACCTATAGAGTATGAAACTACATCTAAAGGTCCTCCCGAACCTGTAACGGTAATGGAACCTACGTTGCTAGTAATTCCAAAATTTTCATTTCCTTCTCCTTGCTTAATTACTTGGATAAAAGTAGGATCATCATCTATAGTGATATCTGAACTAGTCCCTCCTGCACCAATCACATCAAAGCAAATATCTAATATAACGGTACCATCAGGTAAGGTAAAAGAATTGCTAGATCCAAAATCACTAAAACTAAAAGTAAGTGTACCTGGAGCAAATAAATTAAAATTACCCTCTTCTAAACATAAAGGATTGGATACTGAAGATGGTGGATCATCAGGACAATTATCTAAATTTTGCAATGTACCTGCAAAGGACAAAACTGTTTCGTCGTATTGTACTGAAAACTGAGTAGAAAGTATATCTACGAAATCGCTTACTGCAAATTGCACACAAGATTGAGATCCTGTAGCCGCTTGTGAATTACTTAACTCGACAACGATAGGGCCCTCATTTTGAGCAGCACCACCCCCATTAATATTTGCTAATTGATCAACGACTAGATCATCGCTTCTCGATAAGTCAGCATACGTAATCTCACATAGAAACTCATCGCCTCCACAGAGAATATCAATAGAGTTTCCGATATCTGATAGTACCTTAAATTTGGCAGTATACAGAAGAGTTCCTGGAGCCAAGGTCACTGAATTGGAGCCAAATATAAGCCATAGATTAAGCAGCTCAGATTTGTTTGGTCTCTTTGCAACAGAATAATCCGATAATGGATTCATACTATCATCAACACTTAAAAATTCTAAAGCAGCACCATTATAATTGATACCAAACTGAACACCTATGAGGTCTTCAAAGCCATTTCCAACGCGAACTTCCACATCAATGTCATCACCTACAGCAGCAGTGATGGTAGAAGGTGCAAATGAAAAAGAAAGAGCCTGTGCATTAATTTGCACGGAAGCTATCCAAATCAAACAAAGGGTAAAAAGTATATTAATCTTATTCATATCCTGGAACTTGTGGATCATTAGTTAATAGTTTTCGAAAATCAATTTTTGTGTGGTATACAATCCTTCACCGGTAAAATGCAATAGATACATACCTGAAGTAGGTATCATATCCGAAGTGATGTCTATAATATGTTCGCCAGCAGGCAGATCGTATTCTTGATTGTAAATTTGTTTTCCATCCAAAGTGTGTATTGACACGTTAAAGTCATCTTGATTATTTTCAAGGTTGAACTTCACTTGGGTAGCTCCCCGAAAAGGATTGGGGCTAATGGAAAGATCAAAATTTGGGAGTATAGTTTGAACCGCATTGGTAGGAGTGATAACACTGCATACACCCATGCGAGTTTCGAAGTCTTTAGAGGTACCATTTTCACTGACTATATTTTCTAATTCTCTACCAGAAAACCAAAGCTTACTTGAATCAGGTGCTTCACCTATTACTTTAAACTTGATACTGAAAATCACCTCTCCATCTGCAACAGATACTGGAGTAAGCAAATTTTCAAACCATGTAGAGATAATATAGTCTGTCTTATCAGTAGGACCAAAGTTGTCCTCAGACAAATCCACTAAATTAAATTGATCGAAGTCTATAAACTCTAATACCTGAGAATCCCACTCAAATGTGAATTGCCAAGCAACGATATCTTTGAAACCTTCAACTTTTATTTCGACTTCAACAATCTCATCTTCATTAGCAGTAATATCTTCTGCAAATATGGTAGGTTGTGCCTGTAAAGGCACAACAAACCATAATAGCAAAGCAAAATATAACAGTAAATCTTTAATCATAATATTGTATTGCGTAGCCCGATCATTTCGGACAACTCGATATTTTATATTAAAATTTATGTGGGGGTTTTTATGAGCAAGACAATAACTCACATAGGCAGGGTAAACACTAAATAGTGAATACTATAAATTGCACGTGTGGATTATAATCTATTATTTCAAAAAGGATAAGAGCATTAAAGCCTTTCATCCTGTTTGTTCATAAAACCTTGTTTTCTGTATAAGCCCTATCGAAAGCATTGGTAACTTTCTACAATACATAAGGGCCTCGAATCTGCGGAAAAGTGGGAAAGCAGATGGAGATGTAAATATTGTAGTTCATGGGAAATTTCAAACTGAGTGTTCATTGGAGCCCTGAATCTTTATTCAGTTCTTCTACGACAAAGATAGTGGGCAATGAAGGAGTCTGAAATACCCTAAAACTGGTATTTTAAATATGGGTAAACTCTAAAGATGTAGTCACGAAAATCAGGATACATCCCAATACAATAAGGAAAATAAACAACAATAAAGGAATTACCATTGTCACATTAACAATAAAAAATGGTGTTTTTACTTCCCTGATTCGGGTGCAACTGCCTTAAACATGGCTCTAGCTTGGTCTTCTGAAAAGAAACCTCTGAAGCCATTTTGTAAAATATACTCTTTGGTGCCCTGGAGACGGACATATCTAAAACCATAGTATACAGTAGAAGAATCTTTTTTACTCTCATAGATAAAGCCTGCATCCGACTCTTCGATGATCTTAGAAAAATGCTTTTCTTCTTTCACTTCTTTCAGTTGCTCGGCCTTTACCTCGCTCAAATTGGTATTATTGGCATCTGATGCAAAAATCTGGACAAAATAATCGTCCCCTTTTTTGATAGATACATCTTTCATAATGTTAGCAAAATCAATGGTTTCGACCTTGGAACTGTCAGGTGACAGTATGCTGAATGGGATACCATGCTCTAAAAGATCTAATCTTTTCCAATCACTCATAACACCTTGATCGGCACCACATGCAAACAAGAAGGATATTACTAATATGCATCCCCAAATTCTAAACATCATAATTGAAACTATTTGGCCTCAAAATAGGAAATAATGCGCTTGATACAGAGGAATATGCAAGTCATTTTTTTTTGGACAAGTGCTGTGCAAGGGGATCGTCAGCGGGTTGGCCCGAAGTAAGGCGACGATAGTCCAACGGACCAAGCGAATAGCGCGCCCTGAAACATAACGACGCTAGGTATAAGAAGAGACCCTTTTCGGTCTCTTCTTATACCTAGGGATGGCCCATCATCTAAAAACTACTTACGAGATTCCAGACGAATAATAGGACAAACAATCTCCTCCAATGAGATTCCTCCGTGCTGAAATGTATCTCTAAAATATGCGTTATAATGATTGTAATTGTTAGGGTACAAGAAGTATTTATCTTCCTTAGCAAATATGAAAGTAGAGCTCAAGTTTGGGCTTGGAAGCAAAACCTTTTTAGGCTCTCTTATTTCCAAAACATCTTTTTTAGCATACTTCAAATTGCGACCTACTTTGTACCTCAAATTGGTAGTCGTATCTTTATCTCCTACCACTTTGGAAGGTTGCTTGACGCGAATAGTGCCATGATCTGTTCCAATGAAAAGTTGCACATCTTTCTCCGCCACTTTTTGCAACATCTCCCATAAAGGAGAATGCAAAAACCATGATCTTGTCAAGGACCGGTAGGCGGTCTCGTCTCCCGCCAACTCCTTGAGCACCTCCATCTCTGTCCGCGCATGAGACAACATATCTATAAAATTATACACAATAACAGTGAGGTCATTATTGAGATAATTGAGTGCATTATTAAGTAGCTGTTTACCCTTGGCGATGGTAGTAACTTTTACATACTCATGCTTGATAGGCTTGTGAAATACGCGGTCAAGCTGGGCAGTCAACAACTGTGACTCGTAGTTGTTTTTACCGCCATCATCGACATCATTTTTCCAATAGTCTGGGTAATACTCCTGGATTTCACTAGGCATAAGGCCTGCGAATATTGCGTTTCGGCTATATTGCGTCGTAGTCGGGAGTATGCTATAAAAAGTATCCTCCTCCTCTACTCTGTATAGCTCTGAGATAATCGGCTCTAAGATTTTCCACTGATCCATCCTCAAATTATCCAACAACAAAAAGATGGTAGGCTTGTCCTTATCCATTTGGGGAAAGACTTTTTGCTGCAAAAGATTATGCGATTGTATAGGTGCATTTTCTTTATTCGTACCCATCCAAGCCGGGTATTCTTTTTCTATAAATTTTGAAAAAGCACGGTTGGCTTCTGTCTTTTGGATACCAAGTATTTCTGTCATATCAGATGTACTGGAGGCATCCAACTTTAGCTCCCAGTAAATTATTTTTTTATAGATATCTACCCATGACTCTACATCGGGCGTATCCATAATCTGCATGGAGAGTTGTCTGAAATCGACTTGGTAATCCGAGGTTGTTTTTTCCTTAATCAATCGCTTATTGTCAACAATCTTTTTTAAGGTAAGTAAGATCTGATTTGGATTGACGGGCTTGATCAAATAGTCGGCAATCGAGTTGCCAAGAGCCTCCTCCATTACAGTCTCCGCTTCATTTTTAGTGATCATAACTACCGGCAAAGCAGGTGACATTTCTTTGATCTTACTGAGGGTTTCCAGACCCGTAAGGCCAGGCATACTTTCATCTAGGAAGACAACATCAATATCGTTTCTTTCTTGGCATTCTTCTAGTGCATCATGTCCATTGGTGACTGTGATGACATCATATCCCTTCTTCTCTAAAAATAAGAGTTGTGGCTTTAGCAAATCTATCTCATCGTCTGCCCACAAAATTTTAATCTTGTCCATTATATTATTGGTTTAGCACCAAACATTTTCATGAAGGAAGTGAGTACTTCGACACATATATAACGATATCAACTTAAAAAAAACTATTTATAACATCGGCTATAAAGCACTTTTTAACCTTGATCTTGAAATAACTGTTCAAAATATTTCTCGATACCCACACAAATGTAGTTGGTATTGTAGATAATTTAAAAGTAGAGCTTTTTTCGATGGAAAAGATTTTAGCGTTGAAAACTTAGAAAATAAAAATGGAAGTCACCCTGCATCACAAGCAACCCAAATTCATAATCGACTGTCTTAGATAAAGAAACTGTGCAAATAACGATTTGCTGGGTCAGTTTGAAATGCAGGATATAAACGATCTAAATTTTCTGCTTATTGTTAACATAGTGAGCAGAATGCGCCATCTTTGCTAAAAAAATCGAAGACATGCGGTCAAACAAACTATTGAATGATCCTATATATGGTTTAATCGATATGCCTAGTGGATTGATATTCAATCTTATAGAACATCGATACTTTCAAAGACTGCGAAGGATAAAGCAACTGGGCTTGACGGACTATGTCTACCCAGGTGCACTACACACTCGGTTTCATCATGCTTTGGGTGCTATGCACCTCATGAAATTGGCCATTAGTGTATTGCGTCAAAAAGGTGTAGACATTAGTAAAGAGGAAGAAGAAGGGGTCAAAATAGGTATTTTGCTTCATGATATAGGTCATGGACCCTTTTCTCATGCATTGGAAGGCAAGATTTTACCTTTTCATCATGAATCTCTTTCACTGATGCTCATGGATCAGCTAAATTCCGAATTTGATGGCAAGCTTGATCTGGCTATTCAAATCTTTAAAGGGGAATACCATAAAGCTTATCTGAACGAACTGATAAGTAGCCAATTGGATATGGATCGAATGGATTATCTCAAAAGAGATAGTTTTTTCACAGGAGTACACGAAGGTGCTATTGGTCATGAACGGATTATAAGTATGCTTAATGTCTCTGATAACCATTTGGTTGTAGAAGAAAAGGGCATTTATTCCATCGAAAAATTTCTAGTAGCAAGGAGATTGATGTACTGGCAGGTATACCTGCACAAAACAGTCATTAATGCAGAACAAATGCTGATTAGGACCATCCAAAGAGCCAGATTACTGTTGCTGGAAAATCCAGATTACTTCAGCTGCCAAGGATTGCTAGAAAACTTATTAAAAAAGAAAGATGAATCTTCATTTGAGGACAAAAAGCAAATGATTGAAGAATTTGCTCAATTGGACGATTATGACGTGTTTTACTGCCTCAAAAAATGGCAAAATAGCGAAGACAAAATACTCTCCTTTTTGGCCGGAAGTATAGTGTCCAGAAGACTCTTTAAGATAGAGTTGACGAATGAAGAAATAGAGGACGAAAAAAAAATGAGAATAGGTACAAAATTAAGAAAAAAGTTTGGAGCCGATGTAGATCTCCAATACTTAATGTTCTCAGGATCAGAACGTAACACTACATATAGCACCTCAAAACAAGAAATAAAAATGATATTAAAGACAGGGGAAATCAAGCCCTTATCGGAGATATCCCACGATGTAATTCGAGAACAAATAATAACTAAATATTATTTATGTTATCCGAAAGATTTGGAGTAAATTTGTGGTACGAATACGGTTATAAAACGAAATTCTAAATATTATTTTTTTAATCAAAAACTATAATTCAATTATGAAAAAATTGAACCTATTTTTTGCAATTGCATGTTTGTTCTTCGCAACAAGTGTAATGGCGCAACCTGGTGACATTCCAGTCAATAGTGAACCGGGTAAATGCTACGCAAAATGCTTGATTCCAGATGAGTATGAGACAGTAACTGAGCAAATTCTCGTAAGAGGAGCTTCTACGAGAGTTGAAGTTGTGCCTGCTACTTATGAAACTGTATCTGAGCAAGTATTAGCGAAAGCAGAATCTTCAAGAATCCTTACGAGACCTGAAGAATTTGAAACTGTAACTGAGCAAGTAATGGTAAAGCCTGAATCAAGAAGATTGATTCCTGTACCTGCTGAGTACGAAACTGTTACTGAACAAGTAATGGTATCTCCTGATTCAAAGAGATTAATTCCAATTCCTGCTGAGTACGAAACAGTAACTGAGCAAGTAATGGTAAAGCCTGAATCTACTAGACTTATTCCTATTCCTGCTACTTACGAAACTGTAACGGAGCAAATGATGATTAAGCCTGAGTCTACTAGACTTATTCCAATTCCTGCTGAGTACGAAACAGTAACGGAGCAAGTAATGGTAAAGCCTGAGTCTTCTAGACTTATCCCAGTTCCTGCTACTTACGAAACTGTAACAGAGCAAGTATTGAGAAAAGAAGCTTCAACAAGAATCGAGCGTGTTCCTGCTCGTTACACTACTGAATCTGAAACTATCGAGGTGAAGCCAGCTTCAACGAAGTGGGTTAAGAAAAAAGCAGACAGAAACTGTCTTTCTGCAGATCCTAACGATTGTTTAGTATGGTGTTTGGTAGAAGTTCCTGCTGAATTCAAAACAGTAACTAAGCAAATCAGACAAGGATGTGCTGCTGGATATACTGATAGTGGTGATGATTGTATCAAGACTATTGAGATTCCTGCTGAGTACGGTACACAGTCTAAAAGAATTGTAAAGACTCCAGCTACTACTAGACAAGAGTCTATTCCTGCTGAGTACTCTACAGTAACTAAGCGTGTAATCAAAACTCCTGCAACTACAAGAGAGGAAGTAATTCCTGCTCAATACTCTACAGTAACTAAGCAGATCATCAAGACTCCTGCTACTACTAGAACAGAGACTATTCCTGCTGAGTACTCTACAGTAACTAAGCGTGTAATCAAGACTCCTGCTACTACTAGAGAAGAAGCAATTCCTGCTCAGTACAAGACTATCACTAAGACGGTATTGAAGACACCAGCT
>CALJVI010000286.1 GCA_937974575.1 uncultured Saprospiraceae bacterium
CAAACCCGAGGCCTAAAAAGAAAAGTACCTGTATAAATGTAAAAGACTTATTTGCTTTTCTTTCATAAAATGCAAGTACAATAAGGATCAAGGTGAGTCCTGTAAGCAGCATCTTAAGCCCGACGCATTCTTGGTCTACCAAAAATTTGACACCTTCAATGATCAACATATTTCCCTCGCTAGAAATATCCATCCCTATCTTTCCTAGCCACATGCTGACCCATTCACTCAATTTGAGTCTGATCGGAAAACTCATGATCGCTGTAAGATGCGATATGAGTGGAGACATTAAGCCTAGAAGGAAAAGAGGCAAATAATTCAATTTTCCCAGAAACAAATTCAAAAGAAAACAGCAACCAAATGCAAAGGAGAAATAAAAAACCGCAAAGCTGTTCGTAAAAAAGCTTAATCCAGCCAGTAAGAGACAAGCATATAAATATTCATACTGCAAGCTATTATTCTGCACTTGTATTAAAAATGGAAAACATAGGATTCCAATAAGCACAGAATAGCCAAAATAGAAATTCTCCTGCGCAAAAAAGTAGAATACTAAAACATAAGGCAATAACAAAAGTAGGTACTTTGCCCAAGGTTTATGACTTAAGAATAGTTTAACACTCATCTAAGCTATTCTTGTCTTAAAATGTAAGACCAATAGCGATATCAGTAAAATAAAAATAAGCGCCCATTCGTGAGGCTCTGGCACTGCTCCACTAGAGTCTAAATTTGCATTACCCAAGCTGTTTTTACTTTTTTTGATATCAAATCTATCATAATCGGCCTGTGTTTCCAATACGATCATACTGGAAATCGGAGACAAGATATGCGCTTCCTCTGCTAGCTTGATGTAGGTCTCCTCAAATTGTTTACGCTTGGTAAATTCCTTTCCAATTTTTCCCATCACATTATTGTAAGCATATAGACGTAAGAGATGATCAGGAGCAGCATTAAACAATCCGTTGATAGTCGTCTCCACGATTTGTGTACCAGAAGTATTGATTGCGACGGCAGCATCAAGCGTTTTTGGTATGGATACCTTCCCCGTTTCTATAAATGATTCATAAGTAGAATTACTCTTGATTATACTTTTCAATTCTACCAAAGAATTGAGATACTGACTAGGGATGTCACCGATATCTAAGAGCGTCAACTGTCCTGCCGATAAATTCATATAAAGATCCAACTTCTCTTGAAATGGACTTCCCTTAAAATCATCGATCACTGGAGTGATATGATTATTTTTCGAAATCAATAAAGAAGATGCCGGATCCGCTATCTTGTAGATGGGAAAGACGGAGAAGTTAAGTTTTCTAGATTGCTTCCAGTGCTTTTTATAATTGGAGGAAGTAATATTAACCATGTCGATGCCATCAAACATGTATATCTGTGCCTCACTGCATTTTTCAAGTACGGCGCGAACATCTCTTTTGGACCAAGCACTATTAACATCCAAATAAACTTTTCTAAATTCACTAATATCCTTTTCTTCATATTTCAAATCAAGCATGGTATAAGACTTTTCATTGAAACTGAAAGGAGCAGAATTGAGTGGTGGAGCGGCTATATTAAGAGACCAATCCGAGTAGTATAGCCCACTATAGGTATACTTACTCATATCCCAACTGAAAGTAATAGGCGTTTCAATATCAATCTGTTTTTCTTGATCTACGATCAACTCGATATTTTCTTTTGCTATTGTGGTGTTTGGACCTTGAAAATCCATATTTTGATATGTCAACGCTCCATCTTGATATGCCAGAGGAGTCGTTATTCCAATCTTAAACTTTCTATTTTTCTTCGGAATAACAGGAAATATTCTAGCAGTCACTCGATTGCCCTCCTTCCAATGCACTAGGAGTGGATCACGTCGTTCTCTTCCAACAATGGCTTTATAGGCGGAATCTGCTTTCGTCTTGGTCGTCAAGTAGGACTCTTGCTCTACCCCATCTATCCACAATGAGGCGGAACTAACTACAGAACCATCGGGGATATGAAAAGTATACAGGGCTTCTTGTTGGCTCCTATACCATTCAGAGTTATTCTTTATCTCTATTACCTTTTCTGTGTAGGCTATGCGTTCTTCAGGGTATAGCTTAATTTTAGTATCTATATCTGTAGTAAACAAATCATCATCACGCCAAAGTTTCCACTCAGATTGATGTCGCTTATTGAAAATAGTACTGGATATCTTTTGTCGTTCTCTTATACTAAAATCTAAGTTACCACTGATCAAACTCGCAATTAAGACCAAGGGGTCATGTTTTTTACCCTGGCTCATATGCCAATCAAGCGCTGACTTAGCCACCACAAAAATATTTGAACCTCCTAATATTCTTTTGGTGATCCAATCCCCTTCCATCTCTTGTCCCAAGGCACACCAAGCAGGAATATCCTTACCTTCGTAAGGTTGCTCAATGTGTACGAAATTAGTTTCGGACTTCTTTTTTATTTTATTCCATTGCCATACAAAAGAAAAGATCAAAGTACATATAAGAAGCAGACTCAGATTGGCAGCCCAAACAAATTTCTTAGATTTCTTTATATAATTCGCCACTATACCTAGGCATAAAAAGAAACTTACTAAAGGCACTAAGGAATGAAATGAAATTCCAAATAGCCAAAACGACATAATCATGATTGGAAAAAGCTTGACCGTCATTACAGTCTGATAAAAATGAAATGCCATCGCTGTAGTGAGCACCGCACAGATACCATAGTCCAATACACGTTGTTTTTTTTCTTTCAACAAAGAGACGATTAAGAGCGCCGCAGAATACAATAGAATGTATCCATTCAGCCAATCGACGGATTCTGCAAAGACGGGTAAGTCTCTATTGAGCGAATAAGCACTCACTGTCCAGAGCAATACCGTAATAATATTATAGCGTTGATTCTTAAACTTGAAATAGCTTTCGGTTTTGGATTTATTGTATCCCATTACCTGAAAAGTAAAGATCAAGGTAAGTATGAAATTTACTATGAAAAAAGGTATTGCTTCTTGACCATTTACATAGTAATAAGAAGTACAAAATATACAAAAGCTTGCGACCAGTAGGCACAAACCTGTTAAATATCTTCTATCATCAGTGGGATTGATAAATAATTCTCTCATCGTTTTTATTTTGGTTGTATACTATTCCAAACGAAGTAAGTGACTTCTTATTTCTTACTCATGATCCCAAAAGCGTTAATGAATTGCAAATGCTAATTTAGTCATCAATTTCCACTACCATATCTACCTCCACGGAGATATCCCCCGGCAAGGAGACCATGCCTACAGCCGCTCTAGCATGCTTACCTCGATCACCAAATACTTCTATGAAAAGATCAGAGAAGCCATTGATGACTTGAGAGTGTTTTGTGAATTCTGGAGTGGCGTTGACCATTCCGAATACTTTAACTACTCTTTTGACTTTGTGAAGATCACCCAACTCAGCTTTCAACACAGAGAGCTGATTGATCGCTACTAAACGAGCCGCAGCGTAGCCTTGCTGCTCGTCCAAGTCAAGCCCCACCTTTCCTGTAACATTTGTACCATCTGGTTTGGTAGGTCCTTTTCCAGATAGGAAGAGTAGGTTGCCAGAGCGCACTGCTCTTACAATATTGGCGCCCTTAGGCGCTTTAGGCGTTTGGAGTGCAATGCCTAGGTCTTGAATTTTTTGCTCCACATCATAGTTATACTGAGGTTCTGAGTTGGTGTTTTTTTCTTGCATTGGCTTGCAATTGAAAAGCATAACAGAAAACACAAATAGGTATAAATACTTCATCTCGATTTATTTTTGATTTAGTAATATAGTAAATTGAGCTGGTGCTTAAGGATAAAACTCAGCTGTTTTTTATCATATATTCTTTACTTTCTTTAAGCTGCTTCATTTTTGAGTTGGACTTATCTTCATAGGCTTTTATCGAAGCCATCAATCGCATGATAAATTTCTGAGCCATGGTGACCCTATTGATTGATACGAGAACATTATTTTCAATGACCCAATCTGTAATCATACTGCCATGAAAACCGTCTTGAAAATCAAGGAGCTCATTCAAAGTGGTCATATTTGAAGTGGGTGTAAACTGGAAGATGTCATCAAGTTCTTTCTTTAAGAACTTCATTTGCTGACTTGCTTGATGAGAGACTTGCAATGCATGATCCATGAAGGCGGCTTCTTTCGCCTTTGCCTCCATTTTTTTATGATAAAATTCACCCCATTTATCATACTCTTTTGCTTTAGCGAGTATGTTGGCCATTTTATCCAAAAGTTCACTCACTTTTGAGGCCACTATTTTAGCTTCATACAGCTCCCGCTTGTAGTTGATAAGATCTCTAATCGTTTCATTGATTTCAAAAATCCGTTTTTTGATCATTCGATGATTCTCATGGATAAGTGAGGTATCAGAATCAATGGCCATATTGAGTTTTGCTTCTACTTCAATTTTTTTGATCACTTTTTTGTCCACTATTTCTTTTTCAAACAGGAGTAGTGCAATAGACTCTTTGCATTCCTTGTATTTCAGGGCAGAGAGTAAATATTCCTGTCTTGCAATTTCATGCTGCTCTTGTTCATTCACCAATGCTTTATTAAAGAGACTCTTGATGGTAGTAGATTCCTCTGGCTCTAAATCTTCTGCTTTTGCATCGATAATATCTATGAGCTTGTTTAAGCGCTGATTTAACATATCCAATTGCTCATCTATATACAACTTGTATTTTTCAGCAATCAGAATAGATTTAAACTCTTCTATTAATTGATCTAGTGGATTCATTTAGGATGGGTTAATACAGTTTTTTTTGCGTTTGAATATTTGTATAGATTTTTATCTATAAATATAATAAATGACTGGACAAATACTAAAAGGGCGATGCGTTTCAGCTATAGCCCTAGTGGATAAGTGGTAGTAGCGGCATCTCGACTGGAGCATCGCAGAAGGCGAGATATAGCGGATGACACGACCCCAGTGCAGGCGGGTAGTCTAGCCTTGTGGGCAGCACACGGGGATAGCCCCAAAACCTCAACACAATCTATATAACACTAATACCCAGCTGCTTGTCCATCCTTGCGTGACTCGCTGGCACCAAAATACACCTTGCGTGCCTGGTCCCACATAATGGCTTGATAGCCTCCAAATCCACCTACTCTATGATCTACATTGTGCCCTTTTTTGCTCAAGTCTCGAATGACTTCATTGCTAAATCCAGACTCCAAAAAGAGGGTCCCGCCATCTGTCATCTGCTCCCCCGTAGGTTGTGAAGATCCCGTATGCAGCATGCGAGGAGCGTCCCCAGCTTCCTGTAGATTCATATCAAAGTCTACCAAATTGATCACTATCTGAGCGTGTCCTTGTGGCTGCATGCCGCCGCCCATCAATCCAAAGCTCACATATGGCTGTCCATCCTTTGTGATAAACGCAGGGATGATCGTATGGAAGGGACGTTTGCCAGGTTCGTATGCGTTGTGATGATTAGGATCCAATGAAAATAGCTCTCCACGGTCTTGCAAAATAAAACCCAATCCTGTGGGTGTCATACCGGAGCCCATACCTCGATAATTACTCTGAATCAAGGAGACCATATTGCCATCTTTATCAGAGACCGTTAGGTAAATGGTGTCCCCATCTTTAAGCTTCGGTTCTGCAATTCTACGTGCTGCTTTATTGGGGTCAATATTTTTTGCATGGGTCTTTCCATATGATTTTGAAATCAATTGCTGCACTGGCACTTTGGCAAAATCCATATCGGCATAGTACTTTGCGCGATCTTCGAACACCAGTTTTTTGGCTTCTGTGAAATAATGCATATAATCGGTAGAGCCAAATCCCATAGCACGCACATCATAGTTTTCCATAATGTTGAGTATCTGCAATGCCGCTATACCCTGCCCATTGGGAGGCAATTCCCAAACATCGTATCCACGATAATTGGTGGACACAGGATCAATCCACGTAGAGGTGTGGTCAGCCAAATCTTGTTGACTCAAAAACCCTCCTTGCGCCTTCAAATATGTTGCAATGGTTTTTGCGATAGAACCCTTGTAAAAAGCATCTCTACCCTCTTTAGCTATAGTACTTAATGTATGGGCAAGAAATGGGTTTTTGAAAATATCTCCTTTCTTTGGGGCGGCACCATTTATAGTATAGGTCTCTTCAAAGCCCGGATACTTGGATAAAAACGGAACACTTCTGCCCCAGTAGTAAGCAATTAATTCGGATACTGGAAATCCATTATTGGCATAGTCGATGGTAGGCTGTAGGATATCCTCCATACTGAGTTTTCCAAACTTATTATGCAATTCAAACCACCCATCCACGGTGCCTGGCACGGAAACTGGGAGTGGGCCATGCGCTGGAATCTTGGTCATTCCCTCTTGTATAAAGTGGTCCAAGGTAAGCGACTTAGGAGAACGTCCAGACCCATTGAGTCCATGCAACTTTTGGGATTTTGCATCCCATACAATTGCAAAAATATCTCCGCCTATACCATTTCCTGTAGGCTCCATAAGTCCGAGGCATGCATTGGTCGCAATGGCTGCATCTACAGCTGTACCACCGGCCTTGAGTATATCCAAACCCACATGTGTGCATAATGGCTGCGAACTTGCTACCATACCGTGCTGCGCAATGACTTCTGAACGAGTAGCAAATTGCTTACCTGTGAGACGATCCTGTGCCCCGGCGATTGCAAAAGCCTGTAGGCAAATAAGCGTGAAAATAATGCGTGCTATCATTTGACTTTTTTTATAAAGCTACAAAATATTTGAGACTGCAAAAATTGACTTTTGAATCTAAGCCATGCAGTACTTATAATAGTATGCGAGATTGCATTAGGTAGACCTGATAACGCACAAACAAAAAAGGCTTCCTCTATACGAGAAAGCCTTATTGTGTTAATAGTGTGTAGTTTAAGTGTCTATGGCCATATACCTAATGACAGGTAATCTGAACTAATCTTATTGATAGCACTCACAAAGGCTGCTGTTCTAAGATCAGTAATATTCTTTTTACGCTTCTTGATGCTTCTGATTTCTGTGTAAGCAGTAATCATAGTTTCCTCCAAACCAGATCTTACGAGATCTATTTCATCAGCACCGCTGGTAATTAATTTTCTTTCTTTGATACCAATAGTTTTACCAGTAAGTCTTTCTACAAGGTTCACCATATTACCATACTTAGCTTGGTCGAATCTCTTCTCCATTCTACCAAATCTCATGTGAGATAGGTTTTTAAGCCATTCAAAGTAAGATACAGTAACACCACCAGCATTGATATACATATCTGGGAGGATCATCCTTCCTTTCTTCAATAAGTATTCACTTGCGTTTGCGGTCACTGGACCGTTGGCAGCTTCGGCGATGATCTTTGCTTTCACACCTTTCACATTGTCCATTGTGATCTGGTTCTCCAATGCAGCAGGCACTAGAATGTCACAATCCACTGTGAGTACATCCTTTCTAGACTTCATCTTCTTGGTTCCTGGAAAACCCATGATAGATCCTGTCTTCTTACGGAACTTCATCAATTTTTCAATATCGATACCGTCTTCACTGTAAATTGCACCTTCATATTCTGCTACACTAACTATCTTTACGCCTCCTTCTCTTTGAGAGATAGTCGCAGCATAGTAGCCTACGTTACCTAGACCCTGTACAGCCATCGTCTTACCTTCGATGCCAGCCGTCAAACCGAGATCTTTCATATCATCCTCATAGGTCATCGCTTCACGCAAGGCATAAAATACACCTCTACCTGTCGCTTCTGTTCTTCCTTGGATACCATACTGGTGTACTGGTTTACCCGTTACACAAGCTGCTGCATCGATATCACCACCTTTCATAGTAAGGTAAGTATCCAGTATCCATGCCATCTCTCTTGAGCCTGTTCCATAATCTGGTGCAGGAACATCGATACCAGGACCGATAAAGTTTTTACGGATAAGCTCCATAGTATATCTACGAGTGATATTCTCTAGTTCTTTTTCAGTATAGTCTCTAGTACTTATAGTAACCCCACCTTTGGCTCCACCAAAAGGTACATCTACAATAGCACACTTGTAAGTCATCAAAGTAGCTAATGCAACTACCTCATCTTGATTTACTTTTTGGCTAAAACGGATACCTCCTTTAGTAGGAAGTCTGTGGTGCGAATGCTGAGCACGGTATGCCTCAATGACTTGGTACTCTTTTCCGATCTTGACCGGAAAGCGCATTTGATAAACTGAGTTGCAAACTTTGATCTGTTCAAGCAAACCCTTATTAAGGCCAGTGTGTTTTGCGGCCTTGTCAAAATTCTGATTTACACTTTCTAAAAAGTTACTCATTATCTTTTATTTGATTTTCAATATTTGTTATTTGTCTATCGATGGAAAATAAATAGAGCACTATACCTATAAAAATCACAGCAAGTGTGCCTACTACAAGGTAAATTTTGCCAGAAGAGTGGATAGCTACGTCGATTGGGTCCTTAGCGGACAATTCCTCGAAAGAGGCAATTAGAAAAAAGATCGATGCAAGAATATTTACTTTCATACCATTATAAAATGGAAATAATTGATGATGGTGAAGGTACAATTAAGTTTAAATTTTAATCATACTTTTCTAAAAAATAATCCTTTAAAAGTTCTGTTCTGTAAGTTAGCTGCGCCAACCAAAACCCCAACAAAGTCCAACCTATGACTGCGGGGTAAAATACGGTCCTTAATGTATTGTCAAGATCCTCACCTCCAAAGCCTGGATTTCCACCATTGCCTGGGTGCAGGCTGGATTCTACCATTCTTGGTAGCACAAACAGCAAGAATATAGCAGCTACAAAGGATATTATATTATAAACAGCACTGATTCTAGCCCTTTTCGCTTCATCGTCGATAGCTGATCGCAATAAAAAGTAGGCAAAGTATAGTAGCAAAGTAACAGCACTGACTGTGAGCTTTATTTCCTGAAAGGTCCACCATGTTCCCCAAGTACCTCTAGCCCATATAGATCCTGTAGCACAGCCGAGTATACCATATAATACTGCTATTTGTATCATGGACTTGGAGATGGTATCAAAGGATGACTTGTTGGTCATCAGGTACCTTACTGCATAGCCCAGACTCCCCATCAACAGAAAAGTCATTCCGAACCACATAGGTACGTGGTAAAACAGATTTCTTAAAGACTCGTAAAGTATTGCTCTAAAAGGAAAATTGAGCTTTTCTGGTCTTTTAAAATTTCCAAAATCATTGCTTGGCCATGCTGCCATTGCTCCATCTAGATCAAGGTCTTTTTGTACTATAGTCACGGCATTAGGTCTGGCAAATGAACCCACCTTATCCGCTGACAAGATCAAGGAGTATCCTTGCCTCTTTAATATATTCGGCAACTTAGCCGGTATATCAAATGTAGCTTTCAGTTCGTTTGGAGCGAGGACTTCTAGCTTCGTGTTTTGTATACCATAAGCATCATTGATTTTGATAAAAGCATCAATGCTTTGCTGCGGTTCAAAATTAGTATTATACGTTCCAATTATTAATTCTTGAGTCGTTCCTGATTGGAAGGAGATTGGAGTGACTTGGAGTATCCCTGGGTTGAGGGGACGCATGATCCCTACTACTATGCAGTATAGTATAAGGACAACAGCTAAATATTTCCACCAGTTTTTTATCATGACTAGCCTATTATTATAATCCCAAACTTAAGGTTAAAAATTAGTCTTTCCATACTAATGGAAACAATATTAATATAAGCCCAACAAGTATAGTATCTATCGCCAGTAAGATGACAATATCATTACCAACCGATTCCGCTTCCAACATAAAACTAGCCTGTGTCAATTTGATCAAACTCAAGAGTATGGGTAGCAATACAGGAAAACCCAGTACAGCTGTAAATACTGCACTGCTATCCGTCTTGTTGGCAATGGATGAGATAAAAGTCAGGACAATTCCCAATCCAAAACTACCTAGGACTATGGCTGTCATAAAAAGCCCATAATGCATGACCGGAATCGCCAAGAACAACATAAAAGCTAAGAGTGCCAATGTAAATAGTACAAAGATCAATAAGGTATTGTAGATCATTTTGGCCAAGATCACCTCTACTCCACTTGCCATTTGATATAAAAACAGCTGAGTCCCATCCTGCTCTGAGGCGAAGCTTTTGGCGACTGCATTGACTGCTATGAATAGGGCTACTATCCAAAAGAGCGCATTCCAGGGCAGTTCTTTAAAGTTTTGGAGGGAAGCGTAAATAATGAAAACTGTAGAAAGTACATATAGAAATGCACCGCCCAAGGCATACTTGCGACGCATTTCCATTCTAAATTCCAATTGTATCAATGCCCAGATTGATTTCATACCCAAATGTACTCAATTGTTAAAATGTATGGTTAATAAGTAAAGCTGTTTCTAATATTCGGGGGTCATCCTGATGCTGACTTCGGCGCGCCTACGTCATCACAGGACCAGGCTATGCACTTATATTCCTCATGCCTCGCTCCTCCATCCCATCCATTCGTCATACCGTTTCTATCCTTTGCCCCTAGCGCGCAAGGCTTGCAGGGCTTAGGCTATTCGCCACGCCGATTCCAGCTTTTCGTACTCTAGAGGGAATAATTATGATATTGGAGAATATAATTGTGAAAAGCAGTTACATTTAGCTCAAAGTAATAACATCTAATTATCTATTTTAGCGTTATTAATAAGGATAAAACTTAAATATTGAATTACATAGTATACGATTTGGAGGCGACCTGCTGGAACGGACATGCACCAACGGACATGCAGGAGATTATCGAAATTGGTGCACTCCTGATAAATCCTTATGGTGAAGTAGAAAAGGAGTTCAGTAGGTTTGTGAAACCAAAATTAGCACCTACCTTATCTATGTATTGCAAGGAGTTGACGAGCATTACTCAAGCGCAAATAGACAGTGCAGACAACTACGATGAGGTGGAGTATGATTTTAAACATTGGATAAACATGCAAGAAGATTACTTGCTTTGCTCCTGGGGCAAGTTTGACAAACGGATGCTTTTTGAAAATGGAAATTTGCACAAATTAGATACCGAGTGGATCAACCCACATATTGATATGAAAAAACAATATCAACGTATCTGCAAACTCAAAAAAGAAATCGGCTTAAAATGGGCTGTTTCGAGAGAGAAATTTGAATTTGAAGGTATCCCTCATAGGGCTATCAGTGACGCCATCAATACTGCAAAGATATTCGTTCGTTATATTGAAGACTGGGAGCAATAATTAATACTCGATTAATCATGTTGAACAAGTTTAAACAATTCTTATTTACGACACTTATCGGTGGACTTTTAATCATCCTTCCGATTGGTTTATTTTATCTTCTGGTCAAGTTTCTACTTACCCAAGTAGCCAAGGTCATAAGACCCATAGTGGGTCTGATAAAGATAGAGGGACTAGACAATGTATTTCTTTTGCAAGGAATTGCATTTTTGATCGTGATTGCCTTTTGCTTCTTTGTGGGTCTTTTTGTTCGTACTCGCTCTGGCAAGCAGCTATACATGTATTTTGAAGAAAGTGTTCTAGCTAAACTTCCCTTTTACAACACCATCAAAGAGACCGTGCAACAGCTCTTTAGTTCTCGTGGTAAAAGTTTTTCACAGGTAGTGATTGCTGATGTAATGAATACAAAAATGACTGGATTTGTCACTTGCGAGCATGACAATGGTTACTATACGGTATTTGTGCCAACTGCACCTAATCCTACGAATGGATATATCTTTCATCTCACCAAGGACCAGCTTCAATTTTTGGATATTAAAGCCGAGGATGCTATGCGTACCATTATTGGTGTTGGAACTGGATCAGAAATTCTATTTAAGAACTCCAGTAATTCTGAAAAGTAGATTTTTTTTTTGATATTCCCTCTTTATATTTCTACCCTAAAAAGATGGCTAGGGAAAACCTGTTTATACAAACTTCTCCAACCCGTATCCTGTCAGTCGATTATGATAGAAATATAATATTTTGAAATTTTGACTTACAATAACACGGCGTTTCTTATTTAGCATCAAAGGTCTTGTGGCATGAAAAGAACCCATCTGTTGAATCCCGTCTTTTAGTAGTGCTTCATCTTCCCAGTAAATCTGTGGTGAGAGCTTTACTTTTCCCATCCCTTCCAGTTCTATTAACTTATTCTTTAGTCGATTGAGAATATCATACAAGCTCTCATTTTTAAAAATATAGTCTTCGGTGGGCATTCGTAAAAGCGCAAATAAATCCAAATTGGGGTGCTCTTTTTTGAATAGTTGAAATCCCGCAAATGCAACCAGATGACTACTCAGCACAATATTGTCTTTGTGGTATCTATCAACAATCCGATCAGCGAGAATCTTAGTATACTGTCTTTCTCTTTGTAAATTTTCTGAAACGATCCCATCAGAGCTAAAGTAGTCTTTGATATCTACTACATTTCCTTGTCTATCTAGACTAGCACCATCCTTATCTACAAAGTTTCCAAGAACATCTAGAGGCTTTCCAAATGAAAGTGTAATGTCGGATTTTCTTGTAAAAAGTCTCCAGATAAACCTAGTCACCTTTCTAAAAGAATAGGACTGGTCATTCTTACGAATATATAGCTCCTTCCCTTCTTTTTGGAGTTGCTGTTCAATCAGAAATTGAGCCTCTAGTACAAAATGATAGCCTAATACTAATGGGACTATAAATATTTTCTGGCCTTTGTTTTTCTCCAATAAGATCCTTTGTGCTTCAATAGCGGTACCCAAAAGTCCCATCTTGAGCTTACTCTCTAGTGCACCTGATCTGGATCGAGTACCACCCGGAAAGAAGAGATTGTTAACCCCCCACTCTATAGAGAGCTTACTGACTCCTTTTAGTGTTTCTAGATAGACTGCATTCTTCTTTCTTCTATCTACCCTGTATGGCCCTAAACGGTTCATGAAGTAGGCTGTATAGCCTGTATTGTATAGGTTCAGTCCAGCACCGTAACTAAAAGCAGGCAAACCAACTACTGCATCTATCGCATAGCCTATCAATATAGAATCAAGATTGCTAAAATGTGTAGGGACAATCACAACGGTACCTTTCTTCATAAGTTCCCTGATTTCATCCACAGAGCCCTGACAATTCAGTCGCTCATGCACACTCATTCCTTTCTTATAAATCCGTCGTCTAAAATTACGAATGGTAGCACCAGTGTTCAAAAGCTTATTGAAAAAGAAGGTCAAAAATTTCCTTGCAAATTTGAAAGTCTTCAGCTTGAAGGTACTTACTACCTCTTCAGAATAACGATCAATAATTTCTTCTAGGATTTTGTGATATTCCGCAAGCTGTTGTTCATCATTGCCATTATCATGTGCGATGACTAATCTCTTTTGTAGACTGGCCCATGTCTGTTTTTCATTGGGAGGATCTACCTTCCAAGGCTCTTCTTTTACTCTGATTCTCTCATCAAAGATGGTTTTAGCCAATAGATCATAGAGTTTGCCTTCATGTTCTTTGGTCAGGCGGTTAAAGACATTCTTATTCAAGCTTAAGATGAATGAATCCCTTAGTTCACTAGCCTTATAGATAGGCCAATCACGAATATCTTCATAGACAGGTGGATAGACATGATAGCGTTCTTTTGCTTTCTGCTGCAATGTCTTGAATCCTAATTTCCCTTCCATTCCGCAAACTTTTCATTTAAGCCTTCAATATATTCAAGCAACTCATCTCTACCTTCTCTTTTGTTTGCAGAGGTGTGAAACTGGGTAGGCAATTCATGCCATGTTTCCAAAAGTCTATTTTGAAATGCTTCAATGTTTTTCTTTAATTCTGGAGCTTTTGATTTATCGGACTTTGTATACACTATTACAAACGGGATTCTGGCTTCTCCTAACCAATTTATAAATTCGATATCTATTTTTTGAGGGGACACATTACTGTCTATAAGCAGAAAAGTACATTGCAAGTTATTTCTTCTTTGCAAATATCCTTCGATCATCTTTCGGAAGGATTCCCGCTTCACCTTAGAAATCTTTGCATAACCATAGCCAGGTAGATCTACTAGATACCAAAGCTTGTTGATAATAAAGTAGTTTAACATTTGGGTCTTTCCTGGCTTACCAGAAGTTAAAGCCAATTTCTTGCGCTCACACAACATATTAATGAGGGAAGATTTGCCCACATTACTGCGACCAATAAATGCATACTCGGGTATCTCCGTGTTGGGGCATTTATTGACACTTGGAAAACTAGCAGAATAATCAGCTGTATGAATTGTCATCCTTTGTTCATTTGTTATTAATTCGCTGCAAAAGTACGGATTATCTTAATAAAGATTTAAAATAGATCCCCAAGTACTTAAAGTGAAGTTAATCAAGGCCTAAAGATTACTTCTTGTAGTAATATGAGATATCTTTCTTGCGTTAAGGAATCAATCCATAACCCATAAAAATCTACAGATATGAAAAAGTTAATTGTAATTATCACCATTCTTACCAGTAGTACTTTTATTTTTTCTCAAGTAAACTTCGGGGTAAAAGCTGGCATCAACACTTATGATGTTCATGAAGAACTATTTGAAAGCAATTTTAAAGATTTTAGTCTTACTGTAAAAGAAGCTCAGTATGGATTCCATGCAGGTGTCTTTTTGAGAGCTAAATTAGGACCCATTCTCCTACAACCAGAATTGGTATTCAATTCGGATAATGTGGATTACACCTTTGATCAAGATGGTATAGGTCAAACGATAGTAAATCAAAAATATAGCGCATTAGATATGCCAGTCCTTGCTGGTCTTAAAATTGGCCCTCTAAGGGTGATGGGCGGTCCAGTTGGACACTATCATTTAAACAGTATCACAAATTTGGAATCAGAAATTAAAACTAAAACATTTTCTGACAAACTTACTTTAGGTTGGCAGATAGGTGGTGGTTTTGACTTGAAGAAAATAACAATTGACGTGAGATATGAAGCTAACGACAGCAAAATTGGCAATAACCTCAGTATAGGTGGACAGGAGATTGCATTTGGTCAAAACAGAAATCGTATTGTTGCCTCGCTTGGGTACAAATTCTAAGCCATGATAAACTCCCTATAAAAAAGGCACGCCACATATGTGGCGTGCCTTTTTTGATGATTCCCTATTTGAAGGTCATACAGCATAGGTATGCTCTATTCTTTTACGATTTGCTGAATACATATTTCACTGTTGTTAAGATTCTCGACATGGACAAAAAACAAACCTGTAGGGAGGGCATTGATATCAATAACTAAGTGACTCCCTTCGACTGTATAGTTGGCATATTCCACGCCAAGACTATCTAGAATTTGGATATTGTAATTTGCTAGTAGTCCTTTTATTTCAAAGTACCCTGATGAAGGATTTGGGTAAAGCGTCACACAATTGGAGCTTGCTACTAGGTCGGGAATAGAATTAACGACAGTACTATTGACCTGATTGGCTAACATTCGAATATAAGCAGCCTGGTAATAAATTGCTGGCTCACTAATCTGCCAAGAATTATTAGGAAAGTTATCGTTGAAATCCTTGTAACTCTTCATCTCAGGCTGATTCATTGGAGGATCTAATATGATACCCGGTTCAGGAGTATATGAACTGTTTGGCCCACCTACCAAATAACCTGGAGCAGGGCCAAATTCAGAGGTTTTAGCATTATCAAATGGACTGCCATCTGCAAACCAAGTATGGTACATTTCATCTACACATCTATCTCCACCATATTCGTACATATTAGTTAAGTAAACTAGTCCCTGGGGATTTACACCATGAAAGTAATGCACATGTTCATCGGCTTTTCTTTGTAAACCGGCATTCGCACTTGGATTAATATTGTACTTCTTAAAAAGCAAACACAAATTTGCAAGATTTGAGATAGGCGAATTACTGCCCCAATGATACATCCAGTTTGGTGCTTTGGATCTATATAGTTCATCATCTGCAAATTGAAAAAAATCAGAACTATTGTTATTCAATGCTATTTGCGCCTTATTCAATATATCATTGGATGCCGCACTATTAGCTCCATTTAGGGTCGTGTATAAAAACAATGCGTCATACAACTCTAACTTATAAGGACTCCAATAAGCCGAGCTAATTGGCTCTGTACTAGCATAATATTGTAAGAAGAAAGCATTATAGACAGGATCATTGGTCAATTCAAATAGATATACGGAAGCGCTGACTGCCAAGTCCATTTGTTCATCTACCGTTTTGTCAGAATCTGATGCGTTAATGGTAGCATCATCACATTCAATTTCAAGATTTCCATTGTCAATAAATGTTCTTGCATAATCAAAACAGGCGATTGCTCGGTCTTGCAAGCTTTGTGCATATGCACTCTCGCCTATACCGAAAAAGACCTTTGCAGCATGTGCAAAAATAAGAGCAGTACTTAATGACGCTGAAGTACAAGTATGACCATAGTACCTTGGATCAGTATTTAAGCTAGGCGGTGAGCTTGCGTTTTGGCTAAATGAAATACTGCCTAGTTTAATGTGAACACTCCCATCAGTATTAGACATTTTATACACCCAGTCCAATTCATACTTTACCTCATCCAATAGATCAGAAATTCCATTTCCGCTTTCAGGGATATTCCAATCATCTGAAAAAATACTGGGATTATCCTCATAAGCACTAAGTAAAGGGCCTATAGTATTGGGTAAATAGTTTACATATTTGTTATAGTCTCCTGCATCAAACCATCCACCAGCAAGCTCCTTTTCCTTTGATACATTGTTAGGCTCTAAATAGAATCTACAATTCGCATCTTGCAATGGGTTCAAAAAGTTAGTTCCATCTATCCAATTGGCTGCAGCATAAGGTTGCACCTTCTCCGTATTGCACCTATTGTAATAAAACATTTTGGTAGCCGCCTTTAAGATATTATCGTAAGGGTTTTCATTAATATTGAATAGTCCTGATTTTTCATTGTTAGTCGCATCTGAAATATAATATGTGCCAGCAGTTTGTAAAGCAGAAAAGTCAAACCACCAACCTTCATCTCCAGATAGAGCGTGCTCGGCACCACTAGCCCAAACACTAGGACTAGCTTCAAATACTACTGCTTGACTGAAAGCATCTACTACCTGAAGAGTAGCTCCGGGTGTGTAGGAAAGCGCAGCATTGTATCCTGTCTTAGGATTACTTAAAACTGCAACCTTCTCAGCCATGATAGAATAGCCAAATTGATCTATATGAATAAAAGGACTTAATTGCCCCAATAAATATATTGGAAGGCTTACCAGAAAAAATATAAGTATTGAAAATTTAGTTCTCATTGTATTTTTTATTCAATCCTTTAAAAGTACACATTAAAGCTTAGCATATTTAACCAGATCGTATTATTTCATTAACAGATCTTAACCTGCTTTTGGCTTAGCTTTATGAATATACTTATTGTATACCAATAATCAAGTGATATGAAAAAGAATAATCTAACAAACTTAGTTTTCTTGTGTTTGCTAACTTTTATGTTCAGCTGTCAAGACAGAGAAGGTTGCACTGATCCAGCATCTGACAACTTCGATATTAACGCAGAAATAGATAATGGTACTTGCATACCAATGACCGAGAAGTTTTTAGGGCTGTATGATGTTGAAGAAGATTGTGAGTTTGACTCCTATATCTACCCGATGTCTATATATGCATCATTTAACGATCCATATGAGATCATCATCACTAATTTTGGAGATCTATCGATAAATGTAGTTGCATTTGTTGATGTTAATTTCGTTAGTATTCCAGATCAATTTATCCTGTCCGAAGGGGACGAGATAGCTATACTAGATGGCGAAGGAGAAATCTTGAATGGAGTTTTATCTATTAGATATTTTTATGGACAAAACGGTAGTCCAACCGATCTATGTAGAATAGATGCTCAGCAATACTAACATAAAACACACAAAGAAAAAGGCTGTTATGCTGCTGGAATTCTATTTTGATCATCTTTAGGATACTTCAGCAAGCTGTACTTTTGCAAGAGCAGTTGTAGATCTTGGATTAGAAAGGGTTTGCTAATGTAGTCATGCATACCGCAAGCGATGTACTTTTCTTTATCGCCTTTCATGGCATTGGCAGTCATCGCAATAATATAAGGTAAGCTGTGCTCTTCCCATGAAGCTAAAATCTTCTTTGTAGCTTGCATTCCATCTAAAACAGGCATTTGGATATCCATAAATATCACATCATATGCCTTATCCAAACTTGAGGATACTGCTAAGGAACCATTTTCAACAATAACAGGATCATAGCCTAATTTGCTTAGAACTTTCTTAATCAACATTTGATTAATTTTATGATCTTCAGCAACAAGAATATTCAGCGGGAATTGGCCAGCGAACTTATTATCAATTGCATTAATAGTGGTAGTAACACTGTTATGTTCAGGAACTTTTTCTAATTTTTCACCATTCTTAAGCATACTATTTAAGCAGTATAATACTGCAGATTTCTTATATGGCTTTGAAAGCGTATCATCAACGCAATAGTTACTTACACTAGGAAATAACTTCGGCACACTTAAAATAATCTTTATGTCTGTTTTTTGTTTGAGCTCTTTTAATAGATTTTCAGATCTTGGAGAGAAGTAATCACTATCCAGAAATAGAAGATCAACGGGATTTTCAATCAACTCTTGAATGAAGTTTTCTTTCAAGCTTCTTCTAGTAATAATATCTTGTATACCATAGTCCCAAAGTGAATAAGATAGCATCTTGAGATTATTGTTACTTTGATCAATGATGGCTACGGAGACCTCATCAAATGAAGGAGCATTGGCTTTTTTAGCATCATGCTCAAATGCACATTGCAAAGAAAATGTCACTTTGGTTCCTACTCTATGTTTACTTTCTAGGGTAATATCACCATCCATCAGATTAGCTAGCTTTTTTGAAATGGCAAGTCCCAATCCAGTACCACCAAATTTTCTTGTTGTAGAAGCATCTACTTGGGAAAAAGCTTTAAACAGCTGTCCAATTTTGTCTTTTGGAATTCCGATTCCAGTATCCTCGACTTCAAACTTCAACATAGCCACCTGCTCATCTTCGTTACTAGCTGCTCTAGGTGAGGTAGTAACACTCATGACCACTTCACCACTACTGGTAAATTTGATAGCATTACTCACGATATTGGTAAGGATTTGCCTTATTCGAACATCATCTCCAATTATAAATCTTGGTACTGTTGGATGAATTATATAAGAGAGTTCTACATCTTTTTCTTGACAAGTAGTTGCAAAAATTTCCATGATATTTTCTATGATTAAGAAAATATCTATTTTTTCTTGCTCCATCTCAATTTTATCCGATTCGACTTTTGAAAAATCCAGGATATCATTTATTATTCTAATCAGACCTGAAGCACTCTCTGTGGAAGTACGAACATAGTCTAGCTGTTCTGTATTCAATTCTGTGTTGGATAAGAGCTGCAGCATGCCCAAAATACCATTCATCGGAGTACGAATCTCATGACTCATATTGGCTAGAAAGCTACTTTTGGCTAGATTAGCACGTTCTGCTCTTTGCTTTGCAGTATTTGCTTGATCTTTAAGATCTTCTGCTGCTATTCTTGCTATTTTCTCTCTTTGGGTAACAGACTTCAAAGCTGCAGTACGGTCTTCGACTAAAATCTCAAGCTGCATTCTCTCCTTTTCAATGACTTTGGCTTTCTGGTAATGAATAAAATACCCCAATCCAAAAACAGTACATAGGCCTAAGAGAATAGCCCACCATGTAGAGTACCAAGGACCTTTCACTTTGATATCTATGGACTTAGATCTACTACTCCAATATCCATCTTGATTTTTAGATTTCACCAGAAACCTATATTCCCCAGGAGGTAAGCCGGTATATGTTGCGGATTTTTCTTTTCCGACCTGAATCCAATCTTCATTGAACCCTTCCAACTTTATGGCATACTCATAGTTGTCTACATACCTATAGTCTATAGCACCATATTCAATAGTAAAGAGATTATGCTTATGAGAAAGTCTAATCGTCTTTGCTTTACTTATTTCTTGCTCCAATATTACATCTCCTGACTCCTTATCTTCTACACCTATTTCAACAGGTTTATTAAGGACACTAAAATTGGTTAAAGTCACGGTAGGAACATCCATATTTTTTGGAATTGATTCGCCAAAAAATGAGATAAATCCACTCATAGACCCTGCACTCATTCGTCCATTTTTGGATTTACGAAAAGATGAAAAAAGAAAGTTTGCATTCGGAAGTCCGTCTTGATGA
>CALJVI010000287.1 GCA_937974575.1 uncultured Saprospiraceae bacterium
TAATCCTATTAAAATAATAATCAATAGTAGTGCAAAGATGATGTCTACCCTACCCTGTCTCTGTCCTAATCGCCAAATCAAAGAACCTAAGCCACCTTGGCCACCCAATCCTTCAGCAACAATGATATACGTCCATGAGATTGCTGTAAGGACTCTTATATCATCAGAGAGCCTGCTCACAACAGCTGGAAAGTATACGGTCTTGAAAGTTTGCCAATCTGTGGCGCCTAAAGTATAGACTGTCTTGGTATATACAGAATCTACTTCATCGATGCGCTGCACTACCACAGGCAAAAGATAAATCATAATACCAAAGGCTAGAAAATGAACTTGCATACCGGTACCTAATCCAAACCATAATATAAACAGACCAGTTACAGCTGTGAGTGGTACATATCTAAAGGCATCTACTTGACGCTGAAAAAGGCCTCTAAAAAAGGGCAGTAGGCCAATCAAAAAGCCAAGCGGAATAGCCAATAAAATGGCTTCTACATATCCAGTAAGGTTAAGACCGATAGATCGGAACATATTCTTAAACAAACTTCTGGAATTGATAAGTTCTGAGAAGGCTCCCAGCACTGCTGTTGGTTTTGGAAGGATGCCCGGACGTACTAATGGATCTGCACGTCGTGTCCCAAAGTAAGCTATTTCTGAGGGTGACAACTGATTGTTTCCTATCGTACTGCTGTCTCTTGATCTAAAGAGATTAACTATTTCATCAGAGCTTAGATAGCTGTCTTCTCTGATATCATCTCCTCGATTGCTAGCCAACCAGTCAATACCGTCTTCGCTGAGCTTCCCATCTTTGACAAACTTTTGGATTTGACTGACCTCACTGTCTAACAGTAGTTGAGGGGCAACATGTTTTGGCTTGGCATAGGTGATGGCGAACCAAACCAGTAGGAGAAATAGGAATCCAGCGATTTCTAATATCCATCTTGTTCTTGAGTCTAAAGAGCCGCCTAATTTGAATAGTGATTTCATAGTATAAGAAGAACAATTTAGAAAATATGAATTGGACTAGCGCTGTGCAGTGGTGCAGCGGAGGCGCAATTTTCTGCGACTCTGCTGTAGTCCGAGCAGAGCTAGAAGGGCAAGCCGAGGACCGAGCGAATAGCGAGCCACGGAACATAGCGACCCAAAGTACTAGAGACTTTTTTTCAAGTCTCTAGTACTTTGGGTAGGCCCCTATGCTTTATCATTATCCAGCAACAAGCTGAAATTCAGTACGTCTGTTTTTAGCTTTGCAAGCATCGTTTTGATTTTGCTCGCAACCTTTGGCAGGTTTATTCTGTCCATTACCTACGATGATAAATCGGTTGGCAGGCATACCGTATTGCTTTTGTAAATATTGGGCAACTGACTTGGCTCTTTTTTCAGAAAGCTTTTGGTTCATATCTGGTTTACCTACGTTGTCCGTATTTCCTTCTACTCGAATACGAGTATTACCGTATACCTTAGCAATCTCCGCAAACTGAAGATCGATAATGGTTTTTGCATTTTCGCCTAATTGGAACTGCCCGGTAGGAAAACTAATGCTGATCGGCTTAGAGGATATCGCAGGCTTTACTTTATCAGCTGGAGTAGCAGGTTTGAATTTTGCTGCACCTTCTGCTGCATGTGTGGCACCCGATAAGTTTGCAGATGTAGCTGCCACTGGATAGGCCATTGCACGCCAGCTGGGACGGTTGGCTGGAGCTTGCTTGAGTGTTTCAAAAGCTTCTCCCATTTTAGTGTATAATTTTTCGCCTTTCATACCATTGAAGCTGGTATTCTGTCCAAAGAAGTTCATATTGTCACCATGGTTTGTGAGACGAACATTGTCGATCATACCCATAGCGTCCCCTTTTGGTAGGCCAGTAACTTCTGCAAGGATTCTAGCTGCTTTATCTTTATTGCCTTTGTTGGCATTGATCTCAGCAGCTCCTTTCATCCATCCTTCGTAGAACTTTGCAATTTTATCTTTATTCTTTTTGAGGAAAGCATTCTTCACCATGTATACATCGGCGATGATGTTGCTAGCTTCTCTAGTAGATTGCAACACCTTGGACCCTGGTACTTCACGAACAGCGATCTCATCGTCTGGAGACCAAACGATAGCAGCGTCTACTTTGCCTCCTTTAAATGCATTGGCTGCATCACTAGGTAATGGTACTTCCTGTAGCTTCACATCAGCGAAAGTCATACCCGCAGACTCTAACATATATGCTAAGAATGTAACTGAAGGGGTAAAACCTGCATAAGCGATGGTCTTGCCTCTCAAGTCGTTTACTGAATTGATCCCACGCTTAACGATAACAGCATCGCCACCACGTGACCAATCCATTTGTAAAAAGACCTTAGGATCGTGTGGCGCAAGACGTTCCATCTCGGTGTTCATAGCAGAAACCTCATTGTTAATAATATGAACTTCATCCGCGATCCAAGCGTTTCTTGAACCATCAAAATCATCCATCAGGATGAACTCTACTTTAATACCATAGTCCTTAAAGAACCTAGATTTTTCGCTTGCTTCTGCACCTTCATTGAAGTATAAACCTGGCGCGGTACCACCCCAAGTAAACATTTGTACTTTTAGAACATCATCATCGTTTGATGAACTGGAATTTTTCTTACCTCCAAAAAGGCCTCCAGATTTTTTGTCGCTCCCAGCTGCGATACTGTTATCACTATCTGCTGCTGTAGAAGTAGATGTGGTTTTTCCTGTAGTTTCCTCCACCTTGTTTACAACATCTTGACCTGCGCTGGTATTATTTAAAAAGTACCAAAGACCAAAGCCGACAAGGCCCATGATGATCATGAATATTAGGAATTTCGAAAACGTTGTTAATCTCGCTGCCATTTTTTTGCTTTGATTTATGAAATGCTATTATTAATAAAGGGCTCTTTTAATCAAAGAATCCGTCGTACTGATTTTCTCTATTTACGCTAACTTTGGTTTTGATAGGTTCACTAATGTCTAGCTCCTGGGAGTCATCATTGGCCTTATCTAAGATATCCAACTTGTCTTCTCCCAAGATAAGAGATGTACCTTCCTTTTCCCACTTCTCTAGCATCTTCATGCCTTCTTCTTCAAACACTCCATTTTGTAAATCAATAGAATCCATGAATCCTGAAGACACTTCCATGAATCGCTCCATCTCTCCTACTTTACTAGAAACATCATCTGCAATGGCTTCCATAGCGGTATCAAACATGGCACGTTTATCTGGATCTCCAGAGATAACACTCATGGCAGATTTCATAGCTGAGTTACTGGCTTTGATCGCATTGTACTCCTGCTCTTTGACCATTACTTGATCCTTGATATCTTCTGCTAGAATTTCTGAATTTTCGTACATTTTGACGAGCACCCTATAGAGCACTTCCATCTTTTTGTATAAATCTTCAAGACGCATATTAGACTCCCTGAGTCTTCCGGCCTTTCTTGACTTGAGAATTACAACGTTTCTTTTATCTGAATCTTTAGCTTTGGAAGCTAACTCTAGGTTGCTTGCAATTTCTTTTTTGTTGTTATGGATAACCTCCTTGAGCTTGTGCATCTGTCCTCGCAATTGGCTGACCTGCTTATTCATCTTGCGTAGATTAGATTTGAGGTCTTCGATATATGATTTCAGAATTGCGATTGGATCAATCGTAATAAACAAGCCTGTAATGTAACGCATCACACTCTTGTACATGTAGGAAACTACAGTTCTTGCTTTTTTGTCAATTGCTAAAAAAAGAATTGAACCAAAAATTAAGACCAGACCTATAGTAGATAAAATGCTGCCGAGGTTTGCCATAATAGCCATTATCGCCACCCCCAAAGCGCCTACTATAGCTACTCCAAAAATTGCTCCTACTACCCCTTCAGGCTTTTTCCAAAATGATTTTGGTTTTGATGTACTCATTTATATAAAATCTTAAGATGTAAACTTTTCAATGGATTCGATATCCTTATGAATCTTTTGTTTTAGTAAGGCATAAGTCTTTTGAAAATCATTTTTTGTCTTTGTTACCTTTACCTCACTTGATGCTATTGCATTTATTGTTTTCTTTTGATCTACTTGAAGCTGTTCTATTTCGCTTGTCAGTTTTTTAATTTGCTTTTGCTTATTTTGGATACTAAGTTCTATGTCTTTGCCTCTTTCCTTTTTACTGTTTACTTGTTTGGCAATCTGATTGGAAACAGCGGAGTTAAACTTTTCACTTTCATTCTCTAAGATCCCCAGATAATACTTAGCCGTTTCAATCAGTCTTGGCTTAGTAGCTCCCATGGTCTTTGCCATTGCATAGGCAGACTGTATTTTAGTCTGCTCATCCATGTTCATTGCACTAAGCGACTGAAGAGATTGCTTAAACTCGATATAGTCAAATCCTTCTTGATTATTCTTATTGATTGCTCCTAAGAGGATATTCATGAATTTTTCACTTACTTCTCCAGTTGTATCAACGGTGTTTGGATCAACAAGTTCTTCTTCACTTTGGCTCTCAACTTCTGCTGTTGCTACAGATTCTGCAGAAATATTTTCTTCAGTGATAGGTGGTTGAATCTTATTATCTGCGTCAGGATCTAATGGTTTTGCCTCACCTTCCTTAACAAATAATGACTTTAGGTTTTTAAACATTTTGTAATGAATTGATTATGAAGGGTTCCGTTTGATTTTCGAAGGTAAAATTAACCACAAAACTAGCAAAAAACGACAAAAGCACCAAAAGTAAATTAGTATACTAATCAGTATATTTGTAGCTAGAATTATTCTAAAAAAGAGGATTTAATCACAACATTTGCTCTCTGAAAAGCTTTTTAGTATCATGACACGATTTTGGCTTAACATTTTGCTGTTTACATCCATTAGTATTGGCTTACTTGCTATGGTGTCCTGTAAAGATGATACTCAAGATCCAAATCCAAATCGTCCACCGTCTGTATCTATAAGTGCGCCAAGTCAAAATGCAAGTTATGATTCTGGTACAGAAGTGCCTATTGTATTGACTATCAATCATGATGCATCAATTACTTCCTACAAAGTAACACTAAGAGATCGCACAAATGAAGAACTGGTATTTTTTATCAGTGAATTTTCGGACAGCAGAGAAATCGTAATTGATACGAGTGTAATACTCCAATCGAATTGCGCAACTACTATAGATATAGCTGTCATGGCTGAAGATAGCTTTGATAACGAACTGAATGAAATAGTCCAGTCATTTACTTTAAATCCGCCCGTAGGCAATACTTTTGGATTTAGAGTTAATCTACAATATGATGGAGAAACCTTATTGATGAACAAACAATATGAATATCCGACTGGTCAACAGTTTGAATTTTCGAGATTTGATATGTTCATTTCTAATTTAAAGTTAATAGATAACGGGCAAGAAACTTTGATAAAGGACATTGATTTCTTAGCCATGACAAATACCTATAAGGATGAGGCGACTGCAGCTGAAGGATATATATATAAGGTAGCAGGATTGGATGACGGCAATTTTGATACTGTAGTATTTAATATTGGCCTGACTCCAGAAATGAATGCTACTACTCCAAGCGACTACCCTGTAAGTCACCCTTTAGGGCAATCTAGTGAATACTGGGATGGCTGGGTTTCTTATATCTTTGCTAGTATTGAAGGGCGAATTGATCTAGACACGAGCAATCCTAACTTTGAACAAGGCATGGCACTCCACCTAGGAAGTAATGAAGCTAGACAAGAGGTAAGCCTACCTATAACATTGGCGCTCAATAATAATGAGACAAAACTGATTGACATCAATATCGATCTTCGTGAGTTGTTTATAGATCAAGATGGCAATATCTATGATGTGGTAAGCACTCCCCAAACACATAATCTTATAGATATACCTATGGTTATAGAATTGGCTCAAAATTTAAAAAAATCAATAAAAAATTAAGTAAAAGTATGGAAAGTAGAATGTGGTTATTTTTAAGCTTTATTAGCTTAGGTCTAATTTTAGTTGGATGTAAAGACGATGAGCAAGATGGTCCAGCAATGGTAACACCTGATTTGGATGTTCAAATGCGTGTAGGAACCAGTAATTTATCTGAAGGAGATGTCTACACAATAAATGGTACAGTATTTCAGATTGATATTGCAAGATTCTATATGGGTGGAATCAAATTTTCTGGAACCAATGAGTTTTCGCAAGATGACTATTACATAGTAAGCGATGAAAATAGAAGTTTTAACTTAAATTCGATAGAAGAAGGTACCTATGATTTTGAATTTGCTATCGGTGTAGATGCAGATACAAATAGTCAATCGACGGATGATTTTACAACTCGTCCTGCTGGCGACCCACTAGGTTTACAAATGCCGGAAATGCACTGGAACTGGAGTACTGGGTATAAGTTTTTGCGTATTGATGGACTTGTAGATACTGATGGTGACAGCATACCAGATGCCCCTGTGCAGTACCATTTGGGAAGTAATGCATTTTATGCACCTTTAGTTTCTCCAGAAAAAATCACTCTGGATGCAGACAACAAATCTATCACTATAAGATTTGATTTGGAAGGATTATTTAATGATGTGGATTTATCTACTGGTGAATCTACTCATGTAGGAGACAATAAGCCTTTGGCTGACCAATTGTTTGCCAATTATACCCAAGCAGTATCCATCGTAAACTAATAAGTCGCTTGCAATCAAATATATACGTCATCTGCTTTTTGATTATTATTCTTACCATAGGATGCCAAAAAGCAGATGACTTCTTACATATTATACCGACCCCTGAGCATTTTCCTGCCATAGATTACCCTATAAAAAATAAGCCTCAGCTAGAGAAAATAGCACTTGGAAAAAGCTTGTTTTTTGACACCAGGCTTTCAGTCGACTCCACCCTATCCTGTGCTTCTTGTCATCTTCCTGAATATGCTTTTAGTGACACCCTAGCAGTAAGCAAAGGCGTGCATGGAGCAGTGGGAAAACGAAATGCTCCAAGCCTAATGAATGTCGCTTATGTGCCGCTATTCAATAAAGATGGCGGAGTTACTAAACTTGAAATTTTTTCCCTGCTTCCCATAGAAGATCACTCAGAAATGGGAATACCTGCAATACAATTGGTCGATAGATTAAGCGGTGATGCGCATTTGCAACAAACTGCGCAGCAGTTGTATGGAAGACCTTTGGATGCTTTTGTGATCACACGTTCACTAGCTCAATTCTCCAGATCATTAATATCTGCTGAAAGCCATTATGATGATTTTTTAAAAGAAGGATTAGCGCTTAATGATTCTGAGGAGCGAGGAAGGGAACTGTTCTTCTCTCCAAAAACCAATTGTAGCAAATGTCATAATGGAGTGCTGTTGACAAATCATCAATTTGAAAGCAATGGAACAAAGGTAGAATACCTTGATCAAGGAAGAAAACTCATCTCTGCAAAAGAGACGGATAGAGGAAAATTTAGAGTCCCCAGCTTAAGAAATGTTGCCATTACAGGCCCATATATGCATGATGGGAGCTTTGATAGTCTTGCTGAAATTATTGAACATTACAATAAAGGTGGTCAGAAACATATCAATCAAAGTGAGTTTATTAAACCGCTTGGTTTAAGCAATGAGGACAAAAATGACCTAATTGCCTTTTTACACAGCCTAACTGATAAAAAGTACATCTATAATTAGTCCTAGCCTAGCTAAAATCTTATTTTTGACAAAGAATAAAATTCTATGTCCATAAAAGTAAATAGTGAAATAGGCAGCCTCAAGAAAGTCATAGTTCACAGACCTGATGCAGGTATAGCACGAATTTCTCCAAAAAGAGCGGAAGAACTATTGTTTGACGATATTGTATTTCTTCCGGAAATGCAAAAAGAGCATGACATCTTTACAGAAATATTGTCCATGTTTATGGGCAAAGAAAATGTGTATGAAACCGTTGACCTCCTAATAGAAGCACTCGACACTGAAAGTGAGGATAAAAAAGAGCTAATTTCTTCAGTAGTTGATTTTGAAGAGCTCCCTCAGAAGTATGGTGACCTATTATCCAATATGGATAATAAGACATTAGCAAACGTGTTGATAGAAGGATACTACGCTGAACAAGATCTTATCTTGTTTGATCCTATACCCAATTTTATATTCACAAGAGATATTGCTGTATTTGTCAAAGACCATGTGATCATCACCAAAGCGGCTAAAACTGCACGACAACGTGAGAATTGGTTGACTCGATTCATTATATATGCCCACCCTTTGTTTGCTTCCTATAGAAATGATAACAAGATCATCAATCTTAATCATATTGATGCCTTTCCTCCTTCTAAACAAGGAGAGATAGTCAGTGTCGAAGGTGGAGATATTATGATGGTGCAAGACAACTTTCTTTTGATAGGATGTAGCGAGCGAACCACTCCACATGCTGTGCATAGTATTAGAGATTATGTCTTTGAGAAAGGGATACTAGATCATGTGGTGCAAATCAACATTCCATCTGATCGTTCTTGTATGCATATTGATACCTTGTTTACCAGAATAGATCACGACACGGTTGTGGGATATAAGCCTACGGTATGTGATGGTCACAACTCCAATGTCATAGTACACTGCAAGGATGGTTCTAGTAGAAACTATAATTCTGTAAAAGATTTTTTCATAGCAGAGATCAGTAAGGACATCAACTTTATCATGGCGGGAGATGGTATATCACCCTACCAAGAGCGAGAGCAATGGACAGATGGCTGCAATCTAGTGAGTGTTAAGCCTGGTGTTGCTTTGACTTATGACCGAAACCCATTTACAGAGAAAGCTTTTGCTAAAGCAGGATATAATGTGATTCATGCAACTGATTTTGTTAGAGATATAAAATCGGGAAGTTTAAAAATCGAGGAGATCGAAAAGACTATTATCACCCTGCCATCCAACGAACTTTCCAGAGCAAGAGGTGGTTCCCACTGTATGACTTGCCCATTCGAAAGAGAATTGATTTAAAACATTACAAATAAAAAGAAATGAGAACAACAATCTATTTTCTGTTTGCAATTTTGATTTTCAGCTTGTCCAGCTGTTCTGAATATGGAGAAGAAATATGGATCAATGCAGATGGATCAGGAAGGTATCAAATGTCTCAAGACATGAGTGCGATGTTGCCATTTATAGAAATGGGTATTCAGAGTGCTAAAGAAAAGATGGCCGAAAAGGAGAATGAAGACGGTGCTACAAAACCAAAAATTGACACAAAAAAATTACTATCTATTTTTGAGTCTGGTAAGGTGGATACTACTATAAATATAGAAAAGCTAATGGCTCAAAGCTTTGAAAAGGATGGCAAAGTCTATAGCAGAGCAGCCATGAAAGAGGATATGATGGCGAAAATGATGGAAGATGATAAGGGGAAGAATGTAAGTACGGAAGATCAGAATAAAATGTGGACCTTTTTTGAAGGCTTAATGGACATGAAAACTCGTATTCAATATGACAAAGATAATGGTACGCTAAAAAATACGATGTCTCAATCCTTTAAGAATCCAAAAGATATGCTCTTTGGAAACTTCCCGGAGTTGATGGAAGTAATCTCAAAGTATAGCGGAGAAGATGAGCGACTAAGCGATCCTGCTGCGAAAGAAGCTATGGAAAAAATGAAAGACTATTTCCCTACCTACGAAGTCGGAAAAACTTCAATCAAGGTAAAAAGGAAAGCTATGGATCTCAGTTCAGTAGATGAAGAGGCTCAACAAAGCATGCAAATGATGAAGGGCATGATGGGCAATTCAACCTATACACTAACCGTGCATGTACCTGGAAAAGTAAAAAAAGTAAGTAATAGCGGTGCCCAGTTTAAAGGCAGTACCGTTACTTGGACGATGTCTGCTATGGATATGTATGATGTCGAGAAGGATCTAAACTTAGATATAAAATTCAAACCCAAAAAAGGAATTAAGTACTAAAAGTAGTTTTCAATGAAAACAGAAAAAGGGTAATGAAAGAATTCATTACCCTTTTTTTATTTCTGTAGTTGGGGACTATTGTCCACCTACCATTCTGTACTTTTCAAGTAATTCGTGAGTGAGATTTAATTCTCGGTCTTTTTCGTACAATTTCTTCTCAGTTAATGCTAGATTAATCTGCAATTCATTGTATTCTCGTTCAGAGTACATACGTTTGGTCGTTAGACCTTCATTACGTACAATGTCTAAGGAAGGAGAAATGAAATCCTTTTTTAGAAATAGGGAGATTTTAATCAAATCATGAATGTTGCCATAATGCGGGCAACTCAATCTACTGCTAAAACAAGTCCTCGTCAATCCCATCTTCTCGGCTACCTTCGTTTTAGTGTAGGAAGTTTCTTTTTCAATGTACTCCTTTACCATTCTTCCAAGATGTAGGTTAAATGGAGCATCGTTAATTTGGTATGATGAATGTGGTTCCATAAAGGTTTTAATTAGAGTTATATTCTATTTTTTTATATGTTACCTTTGCTAATACAAATGTTGTGCCCACATTAAAGATTTTATGTATACATCCGAAACAAACGTCAGAGTTCGATACGCTGAAACAGACAAAATGGGTTACCTATATCACGGTAATTATGCTACTTATTACGAATTGGGAAGAGTAGAGATGATTCGCTCTTTGGGCCTGTCTTACAAGGACTTAGAGGACGTAGTCGGGGTAGGAATGCCCGTCATGTATATGGAAACAAGGCATGTACGCCCTGCCTTTTATGATGACCTTTTAACAATAAAAACAGTAGTAAAAAAAATTCCTGATGATTTTCTTCGATTTCATGTCGAGATTATCAACGAAAAAGGAAAATTAATCAGCGGTGCCAAGGTTAAGCTTTGCTTTGTTGATATGAAGACTATGAAGAGAGTACTATGCCCAGTTGAGCTTAAAGATAGGATACTTCCTTATTTTCAGTAGATTATGACACAAATACCAGCAAAAAAGGGAAAAATCCAGCAATGGTTTTTGGGACTTAAATTTGTACAAAGCCTATTGAGCTGGACAAAGAGAAAGTCCATGTGGGGCTTTTTTGATATTCCCATATATGATGTGTTTAGTTTCATATTCAAGGAAATCAAACAAGATGGTCTGATCACTAGAGCCAATTCTATTGCTTTTAGCTTCTTTTTATCCATTTTCCCTGGAATTTTAGCCTTATTTACCTTGATTCCTCTGGTCTTGCCTATTTTCGAACAATATATTCTACCTTATATATCGAAAGAGCTCATTGTTATCGAAGATGGTACTGTCAATATTCAGGCTACCCTACTCCGTCAAATAAACGACATCCTTCTTCAAGTAGAAGTTATTCCTAACAATGCGATAGTCACTTTTAATGACTTTGCAGCAGATTTGCTTTTGCAACCAAGGATTGGACTTTTTTCCTTTGGTTATATCTTAGCCTTGTTTTTTGCTTCTAATGGAATGATGCAGTTAATGCGTGGATTTGAGAAGTCAGCCCATAGCTCCACCTTTAAAAATAGATCTGCTCTTCATAGTCGGTTTATCAGCTTCCGTCTTTTATTCACCTTGTCGGGAGTAGTTTTACTGTCCATCTTATCTGTGATCATAGGCAATTATATTTTTCCCTATCTATTTGAAAAACTAAATATCGGTGGGGCAAGCATCTATTTTCTCAACCTACTGAGATGGTTCCTGACTGTAGTACTTTTTTATACAGGTATTGCATTAACTTACAGGATTGGGATTGCTACAAAAGAAAAGGTAGAGTTCTTTTCTGCTGGTGCTACCTTAGCAACCTTCTTATCTATCGCATCTTCTCTTATCTTTGCATTATATGTAGACTCATTCAATCGTTATAATGAACTGTATGGAAGTATAGGTACGATCATAGTCATCATGCTTTGGATACAAATCAATGCATTTATCTTACTTATCGGTTTTGAATTAAATGCCAGTATCGAAATAAACAAATCACGTAAACTCAATCAACAATAATCCTAAATGCGATACCTCAGCTTTATAGTACCTGCCCTACTTTTACTACTCGCTTCTTGCGAAGGAAATAAAAACAAGAAATTGTATGGAACTTGGAATGCTGCTGCAGTAGTTCAGAATGACCGAGCTTTGGAAGTAGAGCTTTCTGAAATCAATTTTCACTTCCATGAAGATGGTACATATCAATTCGCAAGTACACTTGATTATAAGGAAGCGGGTTCATATCAACTAGATGGCGATAAGCTCTACACATTGGATACTCTTAGGCAAGAATCCATAGGTAAGATCGTAAAGGTTGAAAAACTAGGCTCCGACACACTACAATTGAGAATGAAAAAAGAGTCAGAGTGGATGCTGGTCACTCTAATCAAGAACTAAACAAAAAGCAGCTGCACTTGAGTCTACTCTGTAGCACTCATTAAGCTCATAAAATCACCTAATGTAGCATTGAGATTCCTAGAAGATAAATAGGTTTGATGTCCAAATTTATCTACTAATAAGTAAAACGGAAGGGTATCAAACTTCAACTTCTCTTGAAATTCTTTTAGATCCAAGCCATATACGTGTGTCCCAGGTATATCATACTTACTTAAGGTCTGCCTCCAAATAGATTCAGTACGATCCAGATTCACATTAAGCATTACTACTCCTTGTGATGCTAACTTTGCTCGGGTATCATAGGTTTCTTTAAAGCCTTCAATGCAAGGCTTGCACCAACTGGCCCAAAGACTCACATATACGACCTTGCCTCTGAGCTGATCTAGTGTCTCTTGATTCCCTACCTGATGTAGGAAAGTAAAATTAGGAACAGTCTTCTTTTTCAGGTACTGCATTTGTCCACCAAACCAATCTTCTAGAGACTTGGTGTATTCTGAAAATTCGCTGTATCTTTTGTACTCTTTAAACTTTCTTTGTGCCATTTGTGGCTCCCCCATCCTAAAAGCATTAAGCATCAATTTGGCTTGCATGAAGGATTTACTCTTACCACTTAAGTTTCTCTCCACAAACCGATAATAATGTATATCATCGCCAGAGCTGACATCTACTGGATTCTCCAAATTGAGATAATGGATAAATGCACTTAACAGATTTTGAAAAACAGGATATGCCAAGGCATAATCATCATTGATATCTACAGTCTGCAAAAGACGATATTTTAACCAATAATTACTTAGTTGTGCAGGCTGAATTCTATCTGCATTAAAAATAAAGTAGGCGAATTTTCTGGTCTCATAATCCCAATACAATTCCTTTCGTAAGTAAGTTCTCATCTCTGGACTAATATTGGATTGCCTATTGAGATACCCTTCTTGATAGTCTACTTCTCTTTGGATATAATCAAAGTAGTCTTCAATACCATAAGACTTTGCACGTGAGGCCAATTCTTTATCAAATCTTGTATTAAGAAATCCTTTGCTGTGAATTTCTTGCTCCGCCTTTTTATTTAGAAAATTTTTGTGATACACCTTTAGAAAATTATTATCTCCTTCTCTATCGCCTGTAAAAAATAAGGTCCCTTCTGGATCATTAGCATGATATCTAAAGGCTACTTTTTGATCTATAGGTCTAACAAATATTTCTAATGAATATTCATCCAACTCAAATCGGACTATCTGCGGGTATGCTATTTCAATAGCAATATGCAATTCATTATTGTCCTTGATAACACCAGAGTACTTTACTTCTTCAGCAGTAAGTTCATTGATTAATCTATAAAGTCTGAACTCTTTTCCCGCACCTTCTTCAATAGTGCCAGAAAACTGAACATAGCCCGCCTGGCTATGGAAGTACAATAAACTAAATAGGATGGCAAATATGAGTCTCATAAGTCTTTATCCGTTTTTGCGAAGGTACTAAAAAACCAAGTTAAGCTGCTTGATATTTAACATATTAGCTTATTTCTTGATTTGCCTTGATTTCAAAATCAGCATTCAAATGATCTGCTTCCATTTGAAGAGCCATGGCCTGTAAGCTATCCAAACTAAGCGTAAAATCTAGCCCTTCAATATCAAACTCTTTTAGCTTTTGATTCAATTTACTGATCAGCGGCTTAATGATTGGCTGCAAAGCCACTTTTGAGAACTTGTCCAGCTGCTTATCTATTTCCCCTTTAAATATGAAGGCCGCTGCTTTAACCAAAAAATTACTGGTGATCAAATCGTAAACCAAATCATCCAAATATACGGTTTGGCTACTGGCATCAAGTCGTATTTTGGCTTCCGCTTTCAGTGTTCCAGAAAAATCTCCTTCTACTTTCGCTTGGATCAGCAATCGATCAGTGTGATTGAGCTTTAGGTCTTTGATATGCAAAGTCCTACCCGCCACTTTTACAATTGCAAACTGGCGAACTAACATGCTCGCTAATGATGAATAATTAACTTTGACAGGCACATTTAGCTGCGAGTGGGTCGTTGTCCCGTCATACTCTTCAATATGCGGCAACGCCGAAAATATTTTTTGCGATTCCATATGATCCCACTGTATGTGGCCATCAAAACTGGTATGCACTGCTAGATTATATATATCTGATCCCTCACTGATATGGAACAATAAATTGTCAGGCTTTATAAACAGATGTATGTTATTGTCTACAGGATTTGGAATAGGATTCTCCAACTTAGTAAGCTGATTGGTAACCAGCTTTTGAAGATCAACTTTTTTGCTAATGACTTCATCTATTTGCTGACCAAGCTCATCATCAAAACTATTAATTAATAAATTAAGCGCTCCCTTTGAAGGAACCCTTAGCGTACCTACTCGCACGCTTGGATTCTCTATCCATTTGTGATCTTGGAGTTGCGTAGTAGTAGATAGGGTGAAGTCAGGCATAATCTGATATCCAATCTTGAAAACCAATCGAATTATTGCCTCTCCAGCTATAGGAATAACTTCCTCATTATTATACTCCACTTCGATATCCGCTGCAAGCTGTATATCCTGACTACTGACATTGTATTGAATATTCGCAATGCTTTCAATGAGCAATGCACCTTGAGGCAAATTAAGTGTTAGGCCATCTTGACCCAAGATGCCTTTGAGCTCTTTTTCTATTGTCTTTTGCAGAAAAGCTTTTGTGATCTTAGCTTGAACGGAGATAAAACTTCTTTCCATGAAGCAATTATCTATAAAGATTAGCGAATAACCTAATGACAAGCCTCAAAATTGAAATAGGAGGCAAAATCCATAATAAATGCAATCTATAGGACAAGTGCTGTGCAGTAGTGGCCCTAAAGCGCAGATTGGCGTGACCTGCTAGGGACAGACACCGTCATAACATCAATATACTTAAATCCACAAAGATCTAGGTGGCCGAGGTGGCTACCGAGCTGCGAAACATAACGACCCGAGATAGGCTTGAAGCGCGGCCTTGCGATCGAGGGATGGCCCATACAAAGTATAAAAGCTTAAAACTAAAACACATTATATAAGGTAGCTACAAAAAAAAAGCCCCCCTCCAAATAAATGGAGAGAGACCATCCCATAAACCGATTACGATTTTTATATCTTGAACACATAGCCATAAACATAGACCATGTATATACATGCAAATTAGTTTGACTAAAAGAAGTCTGTAAGACGGTTTGTGAGAATGGAATAATGTACTACAATGAATACATAGCAAATATACGCCTATACACACTCTAAAATAATACCCCGAAAATGGTATTTTTTGATGTTGAGTTACTAAATCGTATTGATTTATGCGCAAAAGACACAAATAAAGATAAAATATATCTGTTAATACACAACTAATATTCTAATAAACGGACAGTATTCAAAATATTATTCTAAATAAACATATAAAAGATTCGAAATATATCTTTTTACGCTTTATGTTGATTCAAAGCATATTTTCAGCCCAGTTACTCATCAGCGAAAGTTTTTATATCCAAAAATTGCTTTATATGATTTTTAGCACGATTTTTAAGCTACATGAGATAAATCCTCATGTATTGAGGCTTGATTTATAAGCTTAACTCATACTTTATGAATTATTTTCTAGGGGTGCTCTTTTTCTGTGTTGTCTGCTTGTTCCTATTGAACAGCTGCAAGACTACCCTGACTAACCCAGAAAAATATGAGAAGACCAAAGTCTACTTCGGAAATGGAGGCGGATTTACTGGAAAGCTCAATGAATTTTGCATGCTTGACAATGGTGATGTATTTGCCATCAATCCCGCCAGTAGGGAGGCTATATTGAGATACAGTGCGCCCAAATCAGAAGCTAAATCTATATTTCAAAGCCTGCAAGATTTAGAGTCGAAAAAATACCCCTATGATAAACCAGGCAATATGTACTACTGGCTGAAGTATCAATCTGATACAGATACCAGTTATCTTATTTGGGGAGACGAAGCAATGAAAGTAGACAAAAAAGTATCAAACTTATATGAACAACTGGTCGCATTGACTAAGGAACAGTGAAATAACAATAATATAAAATGAAGAATGTAATCCTCCTTGTTTTTATCCTTGCTCTAGGAATCGAAGTACAAGCGCAAAGATCTAAGTACCCTTCTAAAACAAAAGAAGAGTCCATCAGCTTGAAAGATCGACAACTAAAGTTCAATCCGATCATCAAAGCTCCGACTGAGCCCAACAAGACTCCGTCTATACTTCGTAATATAAAAACAAGTGCTTTCAATCCTGTTTTTGAAAAAGACTATCTCATCATCCAAAAAGATGAGCAGACTCATCTACCTATCTTCATCAAGAAGCCAGTAAGTAGCGAGCGATCAAGCGTTCCATTACAGACTCAGTCTATTCAGTTTTTGGAAAGCGTAAAAAAGCAAATGCAAATAGAGCAGCCAAGCGAAGAATTCGTTTTGATACAGGAGCGACTGCACAAAAGAAACAATACCACACTAAAGTATGGTCAAATATACAAAGGCCTGCCTGTGCTTGATGCAGAGGTAATTCTACAAGTAGAGAATACTCAAGTACATTCTATGTCAGGTAGATATCACCCTACCCCAAGTATAGATAATATTACTCCAAGCTTTGACATGGATGGAGCATTTGATCTTTCCTTACTGCATGTAGCCCAATACAGCAGCATTGCAAGAGAAGATGTTGCCAAGCATATGAACTTTGCCTGCTCGCCGGACACTAAGCAATTGGTGATCTATCATGATAATGATAAACCTGTACTTGCATGGCATTTTGAGTTCCATCCCAACCTAAAAGAACGTTGGACCTATGTATTAGATGCCCATACTGGCGACATATATAGCCACTACAAAAGCAGTTGCTCACTACACAATTATGATGTAGGATCTGCAGCACCCGCTGCATGTGGACACCTTCATCATAAAGCAAAACCTGCTACCATAGAGACTCATAAAACAGAGAGGAATAAGTCCTCAGTAGCAGGTCCGTTTGTAGGATCAGGTACAGATCTATTGGGCATCAACCGTCCGATCAATGGATACGAATCTGGTGGAACATATGTATTAGCAGATGCTTCTAGATCTATGTTTGATGCTGGACAATCTAATATGCCTAACCAACCAGTAGGAGCGATCTGGACATTGGATGCTATGAATACTTCTCCAGAGTCCAACAGTTTTGACTATGACCACAGTCAAAGTAGTAGCCCAAATTGGAATAATCAAATACAAGTTTCTGGTCACTTCAATAGTGGTGAAGCATATGAATATTATACCAATACACACCAGCGAAACTCTGTCAATGGAACCGGTGGAAATATCGTCTGCTTTGTTAATGTAAGTGAAAAAAACGGGTCTAGTATGGAGAATGCATACTGGAATGGTAATGCTATGTTTTACGGGAATGGAGGCAACGCTTTTCAGCCACTTGCAAGAGCATTAGATGTAGCAGGTCACGAAATTTCTCACGGAGTAGTGCAGACGACAGCTAACTTAAAATACGAAAACCAATCCGGTGCAATGAACGAAAGTTTCGCAGATATTTTTGGTGCGATGATCGATCGTAACGATTGGAAAATTGGAGAAGATGTTGTGAATCAAAATGTCTTCCCATCTGGTGCATTGAGAGATTTGCAAAACCCTAACAATGGAGGTAGTAGCTTGAGCGATGCTGGATGGCAACCAAAAAACATGAGTGAATATCAAAACCTTCCAAACACACCACAGGGTGATAATGGAGGAGTACATATCAATAGTGGTATCACCAACCACGCTTTTTACAAGATCGCTACTAATATTGGAAAGAGTAATGCGGAAGATATTTTTTACAAAGCACTCACTGAGTACTTAGTGCGTTCTTCTCAATTTATAGATTTACGTATTGC
>CALJVI010000288.1 GCA_937974575.1 uncultured Saprospiraceae bacterium
GGCACGTCAGTCTTGACAGATAGGTGTCCATCAAATGACAAGAAAAGGTCTGCTTTCTCTCTTGCGAGAATACGAGGGATAGCATGTTCAAACCAGAAATACCAAAGGATAGGATGTCGAGAAGGCAGCCATGTTTTAATAGAGCGTACATTAGCTGCAAAGATGTACTCTGGTGCTAATGGGCGGTCATGAATAAATAGAAATTCATGTTCTGGATGCTTGCGCACTATGCGGGAAATGATTTCATAGGTATACCAACCTACTCCCTCAAATTTATCCTTGATTAAAAATCTTACGTTGACCGCTATGCGCATTTTTTATCTTCTGTGTAGTTGGCTATTTGAAATTAATTGCAAGATATTCAATTTCGGAAGTCTTAGCTGTTTTAAGGCATTCGAAAATAGAACCGCTCTATAATCCCTCTGATTAAGTCATAATGACACTATTAATCAGTATTCTAATCTATGATTATGTGATTTAATATTATATTTAATGGGTATCTTGTTGTTTATAAGTCAGGATTGTAAAAATGACGTAAAGTTGATATTTTGGAGCATTAGCCAGTTTTCTACACAGATATCTACTATCTTAGAATCAAGAGGTTCATAAAATTAGAGAGATATGTCAAAAAAGCATTCCGATAAGCTATACAAGCTTGTCAAATCACTAAGCACTGCAGAGAAGCGATATTTTAAAGTAGTCGCCAATAAGAAGGGGGATGACTCCAATAAGTACATCGTCCTATTTGATGCTATAGATGCTCAAGATAAATTTGATGACATTGAGCTCATGCATAAGGTGTATCAAGGGGAGGATATAAAAAGTAGAAAATACTCTGAGCTCAAAGGCTACCTATTTGAGGTCATATTGAAAACCCTACAATCCTATGATGAGCGTTCATCAGTGTTCAACAAGATATCCAACTTAATGCAGAATGTAGATGTACTCTATAAGCGAGGTCACATGCAGCTGTGTAAGGATGAACTTAAAAAAGCAAAGAAGTTGGCATTGCTCTATGAGGAATTTACCACCCTATATGAAATACTAAAATGGGAAAAGTGGATAGCGCATACCATGATAGATGTGAAGTTTATACAAGCCGAACTGGGACGGATTGCGGCAGAGGAAAAGCTGTATGTGGAGCAGCTGGGTTTGCTGTCGCAGTATCGCAATTTGTTTTTGGAAGTTTATCTTAAGATCAAAAGTGGAAAGAAGGTAGCCGACGTTCAACACATCATAGACAATGACTTGATCCAAAAACAAAACATCAATTCGCATAGAACCAAGGTTTTGTATTATCGGACAAAGGCGCTACTTGCATTCATGCAAAAAGATGAGAATGCGTTTCATGATTATTCCAAAGAGTTGCTGGTAGTGATGGAGTCCGAACCTCACTTCTTGAAAGTAGAAGTATCCGAGTATATCTCTGCATTGCACAACTACTGTGTAAGCTGTAATAGTAAAAAGAAATATGCAGAATTGTACGTAGCCAATGAAAAGATAAAGACGATAGTTCCATTGACCATGGATGATCGAATAAAAATACACAGACAGTATGTGCAAAACTATTTCACCTACTGCACACGAACTGGTGAATTTGAAAAAGCTAAATCCGAACTAGAAGATCACTTCAAAACGATTAAGTCATTTAAGACGGATGTTTTTGATGCACAACAATTTTACTTTTATTATGCCTATATCCAGTTTGGTTGTGGAGACTATGATACTGCCTTGTTTCATTTAAACAATTGGCTCAATCTACCGACTACCATCGATAACCCAAATCTGCAAATGCTTTCTAGGGTGTTTAATCTGATTTTGCACTTTGAATTGGGGAATGTCATCTTGCTGGAATCCTTGATTAAATCTACCTACCGATTTCTCAAAAAAGGGAATCGATTGCAAGCCATAGAGAAAGCTTTCTTGTCCTTTATTAATGCTGTGATGAAAGCACAAAGCAAGTCCGAAAAACATACTTGTTTTCAGAAGTTTAAGAAGCAGCTGATCGCAATACAGGGCTCCTCAGAAGTCAGGATCAGTTCTTTTGATCTGATGGCTTGGGTAGATAGTAAATTATTGAATGCGGATTTTGCTGAAATAGTTAAGAACAATCTTGTTAAGAGTGTTGAGTTGACAGCAAGAGTTTAGAGCAAGAGTTAACAGCAAGAGTTAACAGCAAGAGGTTAGAGTAATGAGTTTAGAGCAAGAGCTTATAGCAAGAGTTTTTAGAGTGAGGGATTTCTTTAGGGGTGTTCAGAAGTAAAGAACTAGAAATAGAATCAAGATTTCACAATTTGAAAATTTACAATCTAAAAGTGGGCAAAGATTTATAATCAGGAATAAATTTCGGCCTTTATAGATTTAGTGTCGTAAGCGTCAGAAAAGTCGTAAGCAAGCTTTATGGTCGAGCAAACGAATGCTAAGCAAAAGAGTAACTGTACAACGTAGGGTGCGAATATGTCTTGAAAAACTGCATTAGGGCGAGTTTTAAGCTTGTAGACTTTTTAGCTTACGTAAGCGTTAAGAATCTATACAGCCAGGAGCTTTTTGTTACTTTTTTGCGGGAAAAAAGTAAGAGTAAGAGAAGCAAGAATAATATCATTGATGATCAATATTTTTCATTGTTAGGCATACTCTTCAAATTTTTCAAAATTAGATTACCCTGTATTGAGTCTTATGTGATCAAAAAGGAGGTAGAGTAGATGCGGAAAAGAGGCAGAATACTATATAATTAAAGGACTAATTCTACTTCTGAATATCCCTACTTATTAGCAATCTATGCTGGGGTGAGTTCGTCTTTGAGTACGATAGGCAGCGTGACATAAAAGTCAGTTCCTTTACCTATCTCAGTTTCAAACCAAATGGCGCCATCTACGGACTCTATGATGTTTTTGGATATAGCAAGTCCTAGACCCGTACCAGAAGATTTGGTAGTGAAGTTAGGGACAAAAACTTTGTCTTTCATCTCATCTGTAATCCCCGTTCCATTGTCTGTTATTTTTACTATTGCTCTGCCGTTTTCTTCATAGAGAAATACGTCTACATTTCCGCTTTCCTGATCTTCAGGAATGGCTTGAATAGCGTTTTTGATGATGTTATTAAACACACTTACAAGATGGTTTTTATCCGCAAAGACAGTGAGTTGCTTATTAGGCATTTGGATTGTAAGATCTACTTCCTTGACTTCATTAAAGAGGTTGTAGACGGACTCCAATAACGAGTTTACTTCGAGTTGTATATTTTCAGCTCGTGGCATTTTAGCAAAGTTGCTAAATTCAGTAGCGATCTGTGCGAGGTTGTCGATTTGCTGTATCAATGTATCCGATACTCTCTTCATCAACGAACCCATATCCTCCGCACCATTATTATAGGCATGCATTAGATATTGGATAGAAAGCTTCATAGGTGTAAGCGGATTTTTTATTTCATGTGCTACCTGCTTTGCCATTTCTCTCCATGCACCTTCCCGTTCAGACTGTGCGAGCATCTCAGCACTTTCATGGATGTTTTGTACCATTTTATTGTACTCATTGATCAAGATACCAAGTTCATCTTGAGAAGTATATTCTAGCTTCTCATTTCTTCCACCGAGTCTGAAAGCATTTAGTTTTTGACCTATGGACGTCAATGGTTTTGTGATCGAGTTGGCCACCACGATAGCGATAGCACCAGCTATTAATAATAGGAATACATATACATTGAGTAGGGTTCCCATAAAGCTGATCGCATCAGTTCTAGTACTACTCAATTGAGAGTAGTAAGGCAAGCTTAGATAGCCAATCTCCATGGTTGGTCGATTGTCTCTCTTTAGCTTTACAGGGATATAAGCCGCTTTGTATACGAAGTCCCCGATATGCTCATTTTCTTGTACATAGTCCTTTTGCTTCATAGCGTATAGTGCCATATACGCTGCTGGATTTATTTTTGTAGAAAGGATACCTCTTTCGAAAAAATCCTCTTCACTGGTTTTGCTTAGCTCTCCATCCAGCGCATATAGATTGATGTCAATACGATGAATGTTAGATATCTCTTTTATTTTCAGTTGAGCTAAGAAATCAGCAGGAGTGGTCAAGGTACTATCTACTGCAGCCATGACTCTCAATTCATGCTCCGTGTCACGTATGACGGAATTGGTTTTACGCTTTAGTCTATTTTCATGATACTGTACATGTGACTGTCCGAAAAACACAACAGTTACAATACCAATGATTAGGAAACTGACTACAATCAATGATATTACGGAAAGCTGGATTCTGTTTTTAAGACTTGGCTTTCTTATAACAGAAAAACTCAAACTCTTAGGTATGAAAGTGATGAACATGTTTAGGAATCCCATAAACAAGGTCAGTGAAATCAACAAGGTGAATAAATAGGAGAAAAGAGAGATGGGCTTGATCCATCCTTCTAGTTGCTTGCTGATGAGTACAATAGTATCATTAGAATCTCTATAACTCACTTGAGAGCGAGCATCAATCATTTGGAGTCCAAATTCCCCAGTACTGGGTAAATTTTCCTCAGAGATTAAAAATTCACCATAGTATGGATCCGTTTTCAAGACATTTTGTCCATTTTTATATATGGCATATTCATAATTGTCAATATAGTCCAATCCCATATAGGATTTGTTGGTCATCAATTCGGTATAGACCTTGGATTGCTGTCTTTGTTCTCTAGTGAACTGGATACTTAATGGAGACTGTTGCTCATTATTAGGAGCTACAGAGTAGAAGTAATTGTAGTCGTATTCTTCACTTTGAACTCTGCAAATATTTTTTTGAGAAGAGTCGAGCTTGTCAATTTGGATATCTGAACTAACTATTGCTTGAACTGTAGTATCATATATTTCAAATTCGTAATTGTTGAATAGGTATGTCTTTTCAGCAATAAAATTATTGACAATGGTACTTAACTCTACTCTACGTTGATCGCTGGTATTTTGCGAAAATGAGGCAGATTTATTTTTCGCTAAATACTCATCTAGGCTTTCTAAGTGCCCTTCTATAATGCTGTCTTTGTTCTCTGCTAAAATTTCAGCATAGTTCTGTCTCAGGAGGATATCTTTATCTTCGCTAAAATTGTAGATTAAAGAAGAAGAGAATCCAGACATGATGACGATCCATATCACTAACCAGGTAAGGTTATTAAGCTTGTTGTATACAAATATGTCAAAGAGAACCTGATACGAAAGGATAAATAAGAGAAAGCGTAAATTGTCTAATTCAAGGTTAGCTGCATGTAAGATGGGTATTGCAAGTGCAGTAGAAGCAAAATACATTACCTGTCTATTCAGCATAGGAAGTTCCAGTCTCTTATTGATCAACATGAGCAAATGTGAGAATAGGAATAGACCCAAGGTTAATAAGATAACACCAAAAATAGCAAGCAAGCTTTCGTTCTTGATGTTCAGCATATAACTAAAGTCAAACTCGATATTGCTGTCAAGTATTAGACCTCTGATTACATTAGCTACATTGATGACACTCAGAGATACTACAGCAGTATTCATGAAGCCTAAGACATGTTTTAGTTTTGGAGATACCCGGTCAAAACTGTAGTCTCCTATCTTACGATGGAAGAATAAAATAATCCAAAGCAGTAAGCCTATATCTATCAGTAAATCCCCAAGCGATTGACTCAAAAAGAAATTTAAGAAGTCACGATTGAATAAGGAGAGATCCGAGAACTGATCTGTGAACCGGTTCGCATTGCAAAATAATTTAAAAGAGAGTATACAGCTTATCAAAAAACCAGCTCCTACTGCAAGGGTATACTTTTTTACTAAGAACTTACTTACCCAATTGACCAAAGCAAAAAGAAACAGAAAGAATAAACCATAGAAAAGGGCTAATCTTTTTAGGGAATATTGGTCTATCGTTTGAGCAGTTGAGCTAAGATAGGTGACCACCTTGCCATTTATATCCTCTATTGGATAGTTGGTAGGTGTAGCTGTTAGTAATATACTATTGGGTACGAACTTGCCTGTTGTAAATTGTTTTTCTAGATATTGACTCTCTATATTGTAAATCCTCTTGATGGGAAAAAGACTATAAATATCATAGTCTTTAAAAAATGGATCATTAATAGATTCGTACTTACCAAGATAGTTACCGTTGGCTAGATCTAATTTGACAATCTCTCCAGACTTTGGTATTTGAGTGAAATCAATTTTTTCAAATGGAGCAGCGGTACTGGTCCAAAATTTTATCTCATCACCTTTTTTCAAAAGTATGGAAAACGGCTCTGCAGATAACTCTTCCAGTTTTTCTAGATCGTTCTCATTAGAGAGGTTGGCTATTTGGCTGCTAATAGAGAGACGACGTTTTAGGAATGGAACATCCTTTATGACGTTTTGTACTTTTGCTTGATGGATATGCAAGCCTGCTTCGATACGATCCGCATATAGATGAATTCTATCACCCGAATCCATTTTATGGCGGGCAATTAAGGCGATTACCAGGAATAGCCCGGCAAGAAAAGAATAGGAAACTACCTTTTTATTCATAAATACTTAAGCGTCAAGTGTTTTTACAACTTTATGAAGAAATACAAGTATAGTTAGCTGATACTTCAAAATTCAATCCAATTAATCTACACTTCAATCGTCTCATATATAAAACGATTGACATCTATCATACTCTAAAATAGAGCATTTTGATACGTCTCGGGAAGAATCGAAACAATAAACTGCTTTAAATCAACAATAATCATAGAATAAGCTTAATTTTCGGCTGATAATCGCTCTATCGCGGTTCCATCTTGATGGAAACGAGGAAAGTCCGGACAACGCAGAGCACCATACCATCTAACTGATGGGATTTGGCTTAGGTCAAAGACAGCAAGTATCGCAGAAAATAACTTCCCTTTCGAGGGTAAAGGTGAAAATGTGTGGTAAGAGCACACGCGTGTATTGGGCAACCAGGGCATGGGATAAACCTTATGGGTTGAAATGTCGCGTATATTCTGATCCTTCGGGACTAGGTTGCTCGCCTAGATGAAGCTCTTCGGAGTTTCTTTGGAAGGGGTAGGCAGATAGAGCGCTTTGGTGACAAAGCGCCTAGATAAATGATAGAGAAATCACTTTGTATTTTACAGGATGGTTTACAGGATCCGGCTTATAGATTATCACTTTTACTAAAAAAGGCTGCATACGATGTTCGTATGCAGCCTTTTTGATTCGCAGAAAGTTCTTTTTACTTACCCGCCAATTCTTTAATCTTATCTTCTATTTCATATTCATCGCCAGGTGTATATCCAGCATGATCGTATACGATATTGCCATCTTTATCTAAGATGAAAGTCTGTGGTACTGTCTGAAAGTTCAATGCTTTTTGAAGATCTTGATTTTTATCTGAAAGTACTTCGTACTCCCATCCTTTTGATTCTATGATGCCAGGCACCTTTGCCAATGCTCTTTGAGTATCAATAGTGATAGCTAGTAGCTCTACGCCATACTCTTCCTGCCAATCTGGATATAGATCTGCTATCGCATCCAATTCCTTTTTACAAGGTGAGCACCAAGTAGCCCAAAAACTGATGATTGTAATTTTACCATTTTTTGCATAGTCTTGGAGATTGACCGTTTGACCTTTCAAAGTTTGTATGTCTACATCAGGAACTGTCTTTTGTGCAATTGCAGAAAAAGTAAGAATGCTAAGTAATGTTAAAAAGAAGTATTTCATTTAATTCGATTTTATTTTTTGATATTTTATTAAGACTATCGCTATATGATAGTACAACGTCAATTTATGTTTATTTGAGACTGTAAACAGTTAGAATTTGCCAATTTAACTTATATTTAACGGCATTTAGCGCATAGCTTAAAATTTCACTAAAAGACCTATATTTTGTACTTAATAGCACTTAGATCCACTCTGTCACATAGAATTTCACTTTTGTTTTTCTTCTTAATCTGCTCTATTCTCAGCTTTGCTCAGGATGAGGCAAGATTTTCTGGAAGCTTCGCGACAAACGCTAACTTTTTTCAGAGAGATACCTTAATCGGGGCGTCTAATACTCCCCAATATGATCATCAATTATTTGGTGGGGAAGCATGGTTAGAGCTCAATTACAGCTATAAAGGCTTTGGTGTAGGTGTTCGTTTTGATGCTTTCAACAATTCCAACCTCATCAATCCACAAGGATCTTACAGTGATCAAGGACTTGGAAGGTGGTTTGTAACGAAAAAGTCGCACGACCTAGGTATCACAGTAGGATATATATATGATCAAATTGGATCAGGTATAATATATCGAGCTTATGAGGAAAGACCTTTGGCTATTGATAATGCATTGCTTGGTGCTAGACTTACTTATGATTTTGGAGATAACTGGCAGATCAAAGGTTTTGCTGGAAAGCAAAAAAATAGATTTGAAGTATATGACTCTGTAATTAAAGGATTTAGCGTAGATGGTTTTCACAGCTTTGGAGAAGAGGGAAAAGTAACCATCGCTCCAGGAGCAGGAATCGTAGGACGTACCCTTGATAATGGATCAATGAATCTAGTAGTTTCTGAGCTTAGAACTTATGCGGAAGAAGATCGATTTATACCTAAGTATAATACTTATGCAATGAGTGTATTCAATAATCTTAGTGCCGGTAAGTTTAACTGGTACATCGAAGGAGCTTATAAGTCCGAAGATATTTTTAGAAATCAAGAAGGGGATAGATTATTGTCGGATGATGGCTCTGTTATTTATACCAGCCTTAGTTATGCCAATAAAGGATTGGGAATTACCCTTGAAGGAAAACGAACTGAAAATTTTGAATTTCGTACTCGTCCACAGGAAGAACTCAATAGAGGAATAGTCAATTTCTTACCACCTATGACTAGAGTAAATACTTTCCGCTTATTGGCTCGTTATAACTCTGCTACTCAATTTTTAGGAGAGCTAGGAATGCAAGCAGATGTACGTTATAAGTTTAATAAAAAACTGTCTGCCAACGTGAGTTTCTCCAGTATCACCGACTTAGATGCAAGACCTTTATATCAAGAAATATTTACCGAGGTGACTTACAAGAAAGGGAGAGACTGGCAGTTGATAGCTGGTGTGCAAATGCAAGATTATAATCAAGAAGTGTATGAATTCAAACCGGGAGTACCACTCGTAAGCACGATTACTCCTTACGGTGAATTTTTATACAAACTCAGTAAAAAGAAAGCCTTACGTTTTGAGTTTCAATACTTAAATATGAATGCTTCAGATAAAACAGGAGAGTTGGTCAAGAACGACTATGGAGATTGGGCTTTTGGTCTGGTAGAGTTTACCATGGCACCGCACTGGACTTTCACACTGTCGGATATGTATAATGTAGATCCAGGAAAATTATCTCCAATAGACGAGACAGGTGAAAAAGCATCTATACACTTTCCACGTTTGGATGTGTTCTATACTTACAAAAGTAACCGTTTTTCTTTGAGCTATGTGAAGCAAGTAGAAGGGGTGGTTTGTTCAGGAGGTATATGCCGATTGGAGCCTGCATTTTCAGGGGTTCGTATGTCAGTAACTTCTACATTTTAATTAGAAAAAATATTGATCTAAATTATTCTTGATCTAGAAAAAAAAATTATGAAAAAGTTAGTTGTTTTATTTTTACCAATATTTCTGTTATTTTCTTGCGATGAAATACCGCCAGATTTAGGAACAGTTTCGGGAGGAGGAGTGAGTACAGGAGAGATAGTACAAAAAGTACTCATTGAAGAATTTACAGGAGTAAGATGTGTTAATTGTCCTGCAGGCTCAGAGGCGATCGAGCAATTGATTGATATTCACGGGGATAGATTATGGGCCATATCTATTCATACAGGTATGTTTGCTGATCCATATACCCTAAATGATATTATGGAAGCAAATAAATACGACTTTAGAACTGATGATGGAGATTTTATTCTTGATTTTTTAGGATCGCCTCTTGGATTCCCAACAGCTGTAGTTGATAGAAAGAATTTTGAAGGTGAAGATGGGCTTCAATTGGCAAGATCGAAATGGGCGGGTTATATCGATCAAGAGTTGGCTAAAGAGCCATTAGTAGGTATCTCAATGACGGGATCCATAAATGATGACAGAGTTTTGACTGCAAAAATTCTTGTTGACTTTGTAGTTGATGCCGGTCCAGAAGATCCAAAGATTACCATATTTATCACGGAGAGCAATATTAAAGATACCCAGCTTACTCCTGGTGGAATTGACGCAGATTATAAGCACAAGCATGTATTACGTGACATCATCACTTCATTTGAGGGAGACAGTGTGGATGGCTCCTCTAGTGATATCATTGAGCTTGACTATACTTACAGTTTGCCTGCTGACTGGAATAATTCTGAATTGACAATAATTGCAGTAGTACACAACTCTGTTACAAATAAAGATATCCTCCAAGTAGAAGGATTAGAGTTTTAGTGAATAGATAACAATATATTTTTTAAGCTTTCTGCTGCTTAGCAGCACAGTTGGCTTGGACTTTTCTTCCGCCTATACCGATAGCTATCGGTATAGGCGGAACTGTTTTGTACCTCTTGATTCTAGTGTGACGGCGTCCTGATAGATTTTTGCTATGCGCAGGCTCGATGGTTTTCTGCATTATTAAT